>JALZIQ010000101.1 GCA_030860205.1 Actinomycetota bacterium
CGATAACCCCCACCCCCGTAATCGCAAGGGCGATTCCCGCCCATCCGCGCCCACTCAGCCGGACCCCGAACAGCCCCCGGTCGGCGGTTGCGACGAATATCGGGGTGGTGGAGACCAGGAGAATCGACGAGGCCACCGTCGTGAGGCCCACGGAGCTTATCCAGGTGCCGAAGTGAACCGCCAAAAAACCTCCCGCCACGGCCGGGAGCAGGTACTGCCCCGGTGTCATACGCGAGAGCCCCGCTCCCGCCCACGGGGCCAGGCAGAGCGCGCCGAGTGCGCAGCGCCAAAAGGCCAGCGCAAGGGACGGGGCACCTGCCGCGTAGCGGATCAGGATCGCCGACGACGAGGTCGCGAGGATTGCGAGTCCCAGGCGAAGCCACGGCTTGGCCCGTTCCCCTCCCCCGGCCCGTGTGGCGATGGATGGCATCGGCTGCACCCTAAGCCCCGGTCGAATCCGAGCGGTTGAGCGCCCGAGCCCGGCTTCCTAAACCTGGAACCACACGGACCTGGGCGTCCGGGCCCGACTCACATAGGGTTGCATCGTGCCTTCAGATGCCGGGGCAGCCGCCGGATCGCCCACCCTCGGGGTCGGAGCCGTCGTGCTGCGGAGCGGATCGCTGCTCATGGTGCAACGGGCCTACGATCCCGGCGCCGAGTTGTGGTCCGTCCCCGGGGGGAAGGTCGAGACGGGCGAGTACCTGGTTCAGGCGGTGCAACGCGAGGTTCTGGAGGAAACTGGCCTGAGCGTCGAGGTCGGCGATCTCCTCGGCATCCACGAGGTCATTGGGACGGTGCATTACGTCGTGCTCGACTACACCGCCGAGATCATCGGGGATCCGACCCCGCGGGCAGCGGGCGACGCCGCAGACGTCCGCTGGGTACCCCTGGACGCCATTGGAGGCCTCGATTGCACCCCGCGCTTCGAAGAGACTCTGGCGGGATGGGGGGTTTTGGCCTCAGCAGACCAGCAGGGTGACTAGATCGTCCTTGTTGGCAGTCGCGCCGCCGGCCGGATCTGTGTCGACCACCTTCGAGCCTCCATCACAGATCTCCAGCACGCCGACCCGGAAACCGGCGCGCTCGAGCTTGTCCCTGGCCGGATCGATTTCCTGACCGCGCACGTCGGGTACGGTCAGCTCGGGGAACTCAGGTCCCGCCGAGACGACTATCTGCACCTCACTGCCGAAGGCGGCCACGGTACCGGGGGCCGGGGTGATCTCGATCACGTCACCCTCCGCGACGTCGTCTGAGTAGGCTTCCTGGAGCAGCGGAACGAAGCCGGCGCGCTTGAGCTCGGCCCGGGCCTGTTCTGCCCCCGCGCCGTCGAGGGAGGGGATCTCGGTGGGCGCAGGCCCCTTGCTCAGGATGAGCTCGACGCCGCTTCCCCAGGCCCGCTTGGCCCCCGCGACGGGCACCTGCTCGATGATGTCGCCCTCCGGCTCTGTCGAGTGGCGCTCCGACAATCTCGAAGGTTCCATGTCGAACTTGTCCATCTGGATCTGCGCGTCGTCCAGGTTCAGCCCGATGAGCAGCGGCACCTTCACCCGAGGCGGGCCCGCGGAGACGACGAGCCCGACCGTCGAGCCCTCTCGCAAGGTCTCGGAGCGGTCTTGGGACAAGACCACGCCCTCCGGGGCGTTTCGATCCTTCTTACGGCTTTCCACTCGAGCCCCCAGGCCCACGCTCTCAGCCCGCTCCAGGGCGGCGGCGCGCGGCAGCCCCACGAGCTCCGGCACCCTGACGTCCTGCGGCAGCACCACCGAGGCGAGGGCGCGGCCGGCCACGAGGGCGAGGATGACGGCGATCACTCCCAGGAGGAGGCGCCGGGACCTTCGTTGTGCCTCCCGGTCCTGACGGCTCGGTCTGCGGGGCGCTTCGATGTCGGGCACCTCCTCACCTCCGCTCACCTCGTCGACCAGGCTCTCGACCGGGTCCGGAGGTCTGCGCGACGCGGCCAGTGAGCGCTGGAGGGCGAAGGCCATGTCGGAGACATGCGGGAACCGGTCGGCCGGATCTGAGGCGCAAGCCCGACGCACAATGTCGTCGAGCACCCGCGGCACCTTACGAATGTGCTTCGACAGAACGATCTCCTTCGCGGATGTGGGTGGTCTGCCACTCAGCGCCTCCGCCAGCACCACACCGGCGGTCCAGATGTCCGAGGCAGGTGTGGCGGGATGCCCCGCCCCCTGCTCGGGTGACAGATAGCGGGAGCTTACGGTGAGGCCGGCGATGTCGTCTTGGCCCCCGGAGGCCCCCGGCGAGACGAATCCGAAGTCGGTCAGCTTCACGGCGCCGCTACGCGCGATGAGGATGCTCTCCGGCCTGATCGCGCCGTGGACGACGCCCATAGAATGAGCTGCGCTCAGTCCGTCGCACACCGCCAGCATGATCTCTGCGGCCGACGAGGGCTCGAGGAGCCCCCGTGTCACGAGCACATCTCGCAGATCCACTCCGGGGACGTGCTCCATCACCATGAAGCAGGTTCCGTCGTCCTCGCATCCCCAGTCGAAGATCGTCACCACGTTGGGATGTGACAGCCGGGCGGCGGCGCTCGCCTGCGCCAGCCAGATCTCCTCGGCCCCTGAGTTGTCGGAGGGGCCGGACCGGAGAACTCTGACCGCCACAGGCCGCTCGAGTAGGGCGTCCTGGCCGAGGAAGATGTCCCCCGTTCCCCCCGCGACACGACCTGCGAGCCGGTATCGACCCGCCAGGGTGGCGCCGGCCAGCTCGGAAACCAGGTGCAAAGGGCAAACCTCCCGCAGGCAGGTGCAACAACAGACTACAGAACGAGACTCACGCAACAGGGTAGTCCCGGCGTCGCGCTGAGGTTACCGGCGAGCGGAGGCCACCGGCTGGATTTCAGCGACGAGCGGAAGATGGTCGGAGGCATCGGTGGGAATCGTCCACGACTGCACCACCTCGATCCCGTTCCCTGCCAGCACGTAATCGATCTGCCGGCGTCGCCACCGGTGCACAAAGGTGCTGTGATTACCGGGGCCCGGGTCGAGACCTGCATCCCGCAGCGCCGACAAGTCCTTCCGATCCTGGTTGAGGTCGCCGAGCACGACCACCGGGCGATCGGCGCGCCGAGCCATCTCGGCCAGTGTGAAAGTCTGTCGGGGGCGGATGTCCGCCTGTGTGGCGAGATGGGTCGCTAGCACCGCCAGGCCGCGCCAGGAGGCGCTCAAGACTCCGCGCGCCTGTTCGTCGCCGGCCCTTGGAAGCTCTCGGTAGGTGATCTCCGACAGTCCCTCACCCGCCAGCGCCAGGCCGTATCGGCCGTCACCTCGCTTCAGCACGGAGCAAAAGTGAACGGGGAGCCCGGTGAGCTCGCCCAGGACTTGCGGCTGATCCGCCATCCCAGTGCGATCGAGTCCCCGGTCGACCTCCTGGAGCGCGATCAGGTCGGCCCCGGTGGCCGCCATCGCGCGCGCGACCCGGTCGAGGTCGACGACCCCATCGGCGCCCCTGCCGTGACGGATGTTGAAGGTGGCAACCCGGCAGATCGTCATGTCGCCGCATTGTGACAGAGACCCTCGCCCGGACTCGGAAGGCTCGGCGCGCAAAGAGTGGTCAGGCACATTCGATGCGGGTGCTACTCGTGCGTAGCACACTCGGTAAGAGACCCTCGTGTGCGAGCATGGACGGGTGAACACTTCTGAACCTCCCCCCGTCCTCGACGAGTCGTCCGAAACCTATTGCTACGGTCACAAGGACACCCCCACGAGACTCCGTTGCTCGCGCTGCGAGAGGCCTATCTGTGGACGGTGCGCGATCCCGGCGTCGGTGGGACAACATTGCCCCGAATGCGTCGCCGAGGCGCGCCGCGGCGCGCCGAAGGTCCGCACCGCGCTCCAAGCCACGGCCCCCGGCGTCCGGGCGGTCATCGGCATAACCATCCTCTTCTACATCGCCGATCAGCTCTTTGGTCTAACGAGCGAACTGGCCAGCTACCCCCCCGCTACCGCCGCAGGCCAGTGGTACCGGCTGTTCACCCCGATGTTGTTGCATGCCAACCTGCTCCACATTGGGCTGAACATGTACATCCTCTACATCTACGGGCCTCACGCAGAGCAGGCGTTCGGCACGGTTCGATTCGTCGCCATCTACGCCGTCTCGGGCTTTCTGGGGGCGGTGGCGTCGTACGCCTTCGGCCCCTGCCAGGCGCTCGGGGTGGGCGCGTCGGGGGCGGTCTTCGGGATAGCCGGGGTGTTGTTCGTCTTCGCCTACAACCGGCGCGGCAGCGCCCTGATGGGCTCGTTTCTGGGCGGCTTGCGCTTCTTCATCATCGCCAACCTGGTGTTCGGGTTCATCATCCCCGGTATCGACAACTTCGCCCATCTCGGAGGGCTAGCCTCGGGCCTAATGATGGGCTTCGGCTTCGATCGCCCGGCGGCGCCGGATAGAACGCCGGTGCCGCTCGCCACCGCAGCAGCCGTGATCGCGTTGGGAATCGCCCTGGTGGTCTACCGAACGGCGACCTTCGCCTGCGGCTCCTAGGCGATCGTCACCCGGCCGTCCGAGAGCACAACCGCTCCCGCGCTCTGGACGGTAGCGAAGCCGTAGGTCGTACCGGAGTCGTCCTTGCCCTTCTCCCAGAACCTCGTCGTGAGCGTCTGGCCCAGGAACACAGGCTTGTTGAAGCGCACGCCTATCTGCCTTACGCGCGTGGGATCGCCCGCCGCCAGACCGTCCACAGCCGCCTTGCCGGCAAGCGCCATTGTGCACATACCGTGGAGAATCACTCCGGGAAGGCGCGCCGAGCGCGCCACCTCCTCTTCCAGATGGATGGGGTTGTGGTCGCCCGAGGCGTCGGCGTAGCGCCGAGCCTGATCCTCGCCCACCCGGGACACGGCCTCGTGGACCACCTCGTGTGGTTCAGCCTGCGCAGGAGGGGGACGCCTCCTGCGGACAGCGGCGGGCCCCCGGACCACCATCGTTCCGGCAACCTCGGCTACCGCAACCCCGTCCTGGTTCGTCTCGGTCGCGCTGACGGTGAATGCCTCTCCGGCTTCGGTCTCCTCGACCGAGTCGATGATCGCCATCACATTCAGGCGGTCCCCCGGCCGCACGGGAAGATTCAGTCGATGATCCTCGGCTGCGTGGACGAGCCTCAGGAAGTCGGCGCCGAGCTCGGGGTCCTTGGCGGCGGCCATGAACAGCCCGAATGCAGGAACGACCGGCCATACCGGGGACGCCACGATGTCTCCGGGACCGAGGTAGCGATCGTTGGGGTCGTCGGTCGCCTCGGCGTAGCGTCTGATCGAATCCTCGGTCACGTCGAACGTGTCCGAGTACCCTTTGCCGACAAGCTCCCGGTTAAGCGCCATGCTCCCCTCTAACAGACGAGCCGAGCTCGGTCTCGACCTCCCCGGTCAGGGCGACCTCCTCGTCCGGCAGGTCGAGACCCCCTGGCCCTTCCCCCCGCCGGAGCGCCGTGAGAGCCGCCATGATGCGTCCGCCGTCGGCCTTCGTCACGAGGCCGGTACAGACAAGGAGGTCGCCGGGCCACACACGGGCTGCGAACCGCACCTTGAAGCGGCGGAAGCCCCCGGGACCGCCGAGCCAGTCGGACGCCGCATGCGCGAGATATCCCGCCGGCAACATGCCCATCGCGAAGACGTCCGGCGCGCCGGTCGCCCGGGCGTAGGAAGCGTCGATGTGGATCGGGTTGAAGTCGCCGGACGCGCCCGCGTAGCGCACGATGTCCACGCGACCGAGAGGACCGAAGGTCCGCTCGGGAAACGAAGACCCAAGCTCCGGTAGGCTCATTCCCCCGGATCCTTCGAGGTCTGCACCAGGGTGTAGAGAGCGCGCAGGACCTCCTCGTCGGCAGCATCGTTGAAGCGAGATTCGTAGGTCACAAAGCGCAGCTCTCCGCCCCTCCTGCCCTGCTTGGTCACGTCCCTAAAGACGCGCATGGTGGCGTCGAGGGTCTCACCCGCAACTGGAAGCCGCTTGTAGACGAACTCCTGCTCGGCGTGGAGCACCCGGGCGTGGTCGAGGTTGGCGCCCAGGCGGGCCTCCCGCTCCTCCCTCGAAAGCTGCCACATCTGCGTCACCGAAAAGGTGGGCGGGGCGACGACATCGGAGAACCCTGCCCGGCGCGCCGCGTCGGCGTCGAAGAAGATGGGATTGTCCTCCCCCACCGCAAGAGCGAACTCGCGGATCTTCGCCCGCTCGACGGGCAGCTTGAATGCGATCGATCTCTCGGCCATAAAGGGATGCCTCCAGTCAGTAGCTCGGGCCGGTCCCCTCTATACCGCAGTCGACCCGGTGCCGGTCCGGAAATTCTGCGGACTGGCTCGCGGTTCCGTTCGGCCTGTGGTTTCATTGTCGTACACGAGAAAGGAGGTGGTCCAAACTGTCAGATAGTTTCGAGGGACCTCGTGAGGTGACCGGCTGCTAGTGGTCTAAGCCTCAGAGCTTCGGATTCTGGCCAGCTTCAAGTTTGGGCCACGGGCAGAGTCCAACCCGGTTCACCGGCATCAACCGCACCCGGCCTGGTCCACCGGGCGTCCAGTTGGCGAAGAGCGGGAGATGAGAAGCTGCAATCACCGGCGCAGGGGGTCCCCTGCGCCGGTCCCTTTTGGGCGGGCCAGTGGGTGACAAGATGTGGGAAGCCCACTCCCCCGGGGGGCGATTTTCGATTCACGGCGCCGTTGCCAGGACCGCCTTCGTCACGCACCCCTCCTGAACGGCCTGGAGCGCCTGATTCACCTCGTCCAGAGAGTAGGCCGACACGAGCCTGGCGAGGTCGAATCGCTCGGTCAGCTGCGGAAGAGATACCACGAAGTCGACGACGTCGGCGCCGGAAAGCGCCCACGAGCCGAGCACACGGAGTTGTTTGCGGGTGATCAGGTGAGGATTAATCGGGGTGGGACCATGATCGGTGTACTGACCGAGCACCAGGTAGGTGCCGTTGGGCCTGCAGATCCCGAGGCCCTCCGCCACCGCCGAGGGGACCCCGGTCGCCTCCACGACGACGTCGGCCCCCCTCGCCCCCGGTGTGCGATTGGCCACGGCAGCGACCCGGTCTCCGGGATCGGTGACGTCGAAGATGTCGACGTAGGCGTCGGCGACGCCCAACTCCCGTGCGAGCTTCAGGCGCCCGGGGGGGCCGCCGACCATGACTATCAGCCCTGAGCCGCTCAGCCTGGCGAACATCGCGGCAGCCAGACCCACCGGCCCGCATCCCTGCACCACGACGGTATCCCCCACCCTTGGCTTGGCGATCCCGAGCAGTCCGTGCACGACAGTCGGACCCGCACAACCGAGAGCGATCGCAGCCTCGGAGGAGACTTCGCCGGGAAGTCGCACAACGGTCGAACCGGCCTCGAGGTATTGGAGGTCACCCCATGACCCGAGGAGGTGGGGCCATTCATCGGAGCGGCGCGAGATGCCGTAGACGCGCCGGCTCATGCACAGGGTCGGCTCGCGCTCCTGGCGGCAGTAGAAACACCGGCCGCAGGCGATGCTCGACGCCCAGGTGACTCGATCGCCCTCCCTCAAGCGCGCGCCTGATGCGTCCTCGGACACCCCCGCGCCAAGGGCCGCCACGATTCCCACCGCCTCGTGGCCGAGGATGACCGGGGTCGGCATGGGCAGGTGCCCCGCCTGGAGGTGGACGTCGGTCCCGCAGATCCCTCCGTAGGCGACCTCGACCAGCATCGCGCCCGGCTCGGGCTCGGGCACCTCGAAGGACTCGATCTCGAGTGGCGCGCCGAACGATTTGAGCACCGCTCCCCTGCTCTGCATCACGTCGATGCTACAGACAACGTGACGCCGACCAGGACGTGTCTCCTTATTCGGCGGCCCCCGTGAGTGCGGCGGCCTCGCGGTTCAGGGGATGCCATCGAATGATTCGGAAACCGTGCTTGACGGCTAACCGGAGGGACGAAGTCGAAACGGAGAGAGATCTCGTCTCAGCGCCTCACGGTGCCGTCTGTGCAGGTCAGAGGCTTGTTGTTCACGGCGAGAGCAGCAATGTTCCACATTTGTTCCACGTTGTGTTGTCCAATGCAGTCCACGGGGGCGTAGCTCAGTTGGTTAGAGCAGGCGACTCATAATCGCCCGGCCGTTGGTTCGAGTCCAACCGCCCCCACTA
>JALZIQ010000115.1 GCA_030860205.1 Actinomycetota bacterium
TTTCGGCGGCGTTGACTGCCGCACGACTGGGTCGCCGGGTCATCCTTACGGAGGAGACTGATTGGATAGGTGGCCAGCTGACCGCTCAAGGCGTGCCGCCCGATGAGCATCCCTGGATAGAGCAGACCGGATGTACACAAAGCTACAGGCGCTTCCGGGACGCCGTGCGTGACTACTACCGAACGCACTTTCCCCTGCTCGCAGAAGCGCGCGCCACTGCTCATCTCAATCCCGGCAACGGATGGGTCGGCAGCCTGTGCCACGAGCCGCGCGTCGGGGTGGCGGTGCTCGAGGAAATGATCGCCCACTATCGCGAAGAGGGGCGACTGAAGCTGATGCGTCGCCACCGTCCCGTCGCCGCTGAAATCGAAGGAGACCGTATCGCCGGAGTATCGCTCGAGCATACAGGGTCAGGGGATCGCAGCTTCGCACATGCTCCCTTTATCCTCGACGCAACCGAGCTGGGAGACCTTCTAGCTCTCGGGCGAGTTGAGCACGTAATAGGCTCTGAGAGCCAGACCGACACGGGGGAGCTTCATGCCCTCGAGGTCGCGGATCCACTCGATCAACAGGCGGTCACGTGGTGCTTCGCGCTCGAGTATCTCCCCGGCGAAGACCATACGATCGAGAGACCCAAAGACTATGACTTCTGGTGCGGTTATCGGGGACCATCGTGGCCCGGACCACAGTTGGGATGGAACACCCTCGATCCCGAAACATTGGCGCCGCGTATGCGCCCCCTTTTCTTTGACCCGCCGGGTATGGGCACAGCCGAAGATCTGTGGTGCTTTAGACGCATCAGATATTGCGGGCATTTCTTACCCGGCAGTTGCCGCAGCGACATCACGCTTGTGAACTGGCCGCAGAACGACTACTCCCTCAAGGCCCTCGTCGGTGTGACGGAAGAGGAGAGGCAGGAGGCCCTCGAAGGAGCTCGCCGACTAAGTCTGTCGTTGCTCTACTGGATGCAGACACAGGCACCTCGACCCGAAGGGGCCTATGGGTATCCGGGCCTGAAACCCCACGGTGAAGCCGTCGGAACCAGCGACGGCTTCGCCAAGTCGGTGTACATCCGCGAGGCCAGGCGCCTCAAAGCGACGACCACGGTAACTGAGCAACATGTAGGTGTGGAGGCGCGAAGGGGCCTCACGGGGGCACAGACGTTTGCCGACAGTGTCGGTGTGGGCGCATATCGCATCGACCTTCACCCGAGCACCCGGGGACGCGGTTACGTGGACCTGGACAGCTGGCCGTTCCAGATCCCGCTTGGAGCGTTGATTCCGGTCCGAGTCGACAACCTCCTTGCCGCCGGAAAAAACATCGGCACCACTCATATAACGAATGGGTGCTACCGCCTTCATCCAGTCGAGTGGAATATAGGCGAGGCTGCGGGCGCGCTGGCCGCTTATTGCATCGAACGGAAGGTGGAGCCTCGAGCGGTTCTCCACGACACTCGCCATCTCTCGAGCTTCAGGGGTTTGCTGAGAGACGTGCTGGGCGTCCAGCTCGCGTGGCCGACATCGATCGCAGAGACTCCTGTCATTCCCCGGAATCCTATCTAGCCCGGCAGACCGGGCCGTGTGCTCGCACATTGCGGCGACTTCTGTCGAGGCGTCACCGCCATTTCGGCCGGTATGAACCCCTTTAGGGGTACATACCCTTCGGATCGCGACAAGCCGTCTCGGTAGCTGAGTCGACCCAACTCGGCGAACCACCGGCGACTCCGAGGCCCTCCCGCTGGGCGCGAAGGAATGTTCACTGCCGATTCAAATGAGCCTGTTTCGTAGCCCTCGCGGGGGCCAGTACTCATCGACTAAACTTCGATATGAATGTGGACCCTCTTCTCGGTGCTGCAGGTACTGGTTCCGCAAGCGAGAAAGCGCCATTTCTCGTGAAGGGAGCGAAACAGACCGTCGATGACGGTGCCTACGGGCACGTTCGGACGGGGATGGTCGTACCAAAGGTGAAGTTGCCGGCGACCACCGGGGAGGATTTGGATATTGTAGCTCTGACGCCGTTCACAGTCATGTTCCTCTATCCGATGACCGGCACCCCCGGAGAACCGCTGCCAGATGGGTGGCTCGAGCTGCCGGGAGCGTTCGGTTGCACCGCAGAGTCGTGCGCCTACCGAGACCTGATCGAAAAGTTCGCCGGCCTTGGTGCCACCGTCTACGGCATCAGCACTCAGACGAAGCCCGAACAGCGGGAGTTCGCCGAACGTGAACACATCAACTATCCGTTGCTGAGCGACGCTGAGCATCGCTTGGTGGACGCCTTGAGGCTGCCGCTCCTTCGGATCCCCGGCCACCCCCCACGTATCAGAAGGGCAACCCTGATCGTTGACCGAGGACGAGTCGTGCGCACGGTCATCTACCCCGTTCCGGACCCTGCCGCCAACGCCCAAGAGGCCCTGGCTGAAGTCGAGCGGCAACAATAGGACCTCACCACCGGCGCCACACATTGAGCACCTCGGCGGGAAGGACACTGATGGCGAATCCGCCGTCGCGCCCCTCGGCCTCCTTCCAGGAGTTGCCCACCGTCTGTTGCTTCCGGCAGCTTCGACTAGCGGCCCCATTCCGTACTCCGGGCACGTACGATCCTCGACCCCGAGGGCCGTGCGACCACCATCCACGACGCGGTGTTGAGGCCCAGCGGACGGACTGGACGGGCCACTTCCGAGGTCGCGGGACCCGGTCGCAAGGTCGTCCGTGACCTCGACCGACCCACGCAGCTGGAGCGGTTGATGCCAGAATCCCCTGGTTACATAACCCGAATGGTCAGGACTCTCCCGTTCACCCATCGTTGACCGTGCAGACAAGAGAACCGTCCAGCCAGAAGGGTGCAAGGTAGGCCGGTGATGTCGACAGGGGGAGGATCTCATCTGCGATTTCGTGCCCGAGCTCGTCACGCATGAAACTCTGGCGTTTGGTGATGCGACGCCAGACGTCAGGGTAACCACTAGCGATTTCGGCTCGCAAACCCTGGTCGGCCACCGCGATCGTATCTTCGCAGTTGAGCGCGTATCCCGCCGGCAAGGGGGAAGGGATGATGTCGCACTGAAAAAGCATTCCTGATTCGATGGT
>JALZIQ010000027.1 GCA_030860205.1 Actinomycetota bacterium
GTCTTCGGCCGCCTTATGGAACAGCGCGTCCGAAGCGAAGATATGGCCGGGAACCCGCATTCCGTCGACATAGCCAACAGGGATCTTCCACTCGAACTCCCCAACCCTTAACGGCTGTGTTGATTTAGACATCGACGTACACCTCTGCCATCCAACCTGTGGGGGTGGGGGCCACCTTCAACCGGTGATAGGTGATCGCTTTCACGGCGGTCCCTTCCGGCTGCTCGCCGACTCGCGGCTCTAACCAGAGCCGGCCGGCTGCGCTACAACCCCCCGCGGCTGCGTCGCCCGGCTCCCTCACCGCCTCTGCCTCGACCTGCGTCAGAAACCCTTCTTTGACGTCCGCGAGATAGACGATCTCACCGAGCCAGTCGACCAGCAGTCCCCCGAGGTCTCTTGCATCCAGGTCGATCAATGTCTGTTCTGCGTGCACTTGGCCCTTTCGCTCCGATGTAGAGGCCGGTCTCCAGATACCGATGATCTCCGCAAGTCCTCGGCTTGCTTGCTCGAACAGCTCTTCAAGGCTTTTGCCCCGCGCCCTGATCCCTACATCTGCGGTGTGCTCGAGGATCTCGAAGCTTCCCATTGGCTTCAACTCACATATTCGGAGCCAGCGCTCACTGCTTCCGGCCTGTGCGGGTATTTTGACGGGATTGGTGCGCCGTGACGGTGCTCTTGGTAGGTTACTTCTGTCAGGACTAGGGGAAAGCTTTCAGAGGTTGCTGCCGGGGCGCAGTTTCTCTTTGATTTAGAAAGAAAGGTGGGAGTGGAATGAGCGGAAGCTTGGCCAGTACCTCGGCAGCCGGGGGAAGCGATCTCTTGACCGAAAAGGGCAAGACTTCGATTGCCGACTCGGTGGTAACCAAGATCGCGGGTATGGCGGCCCGGGAAGTCTCGGGTGTGCACAATATGGGCAGCGGTGGGTCCCGAGCTATCGGCGGATTCGTCGAGAGGCTGCCGGTGGGTGGGAGTCAGCCGAGCCCCACTCAGGGAGTCAAGGTCGAAGTCGGCGAGCGGCAGGCCGCCGTCGATGTCGACATCGTGACCGAGTACGGCGTTTCGATAGTCGACGTCGCACAGGCGGTGCGGGACAACATCATTCAGCGCGTCGAATCCATGAGCGGTTTGCAGGTCACCGAGGTGAACGTCACGGTCGATGACGTTTACATCGAGCAGCCCGAAGAGCCGGCGCCTCCGCCGCCCGAGCCGCGAGTCCAGTAACGACCATGTCCGTTGACGTCGAGGTCATCGCCGCACTGGTTGCGGCATGCCCTTCGGTCGCTCGTCTCTACGGTGGCTTCGCTGCCGAGGTGGCCACGTACCTGCCCGGAAGACGGGTCGAAGGCGTGCGACTTGGAGAAGATGAGCTCGAAGTGCATGTGGTGGCGGCGTGGGACGTGCCCCTGCCGCAGGTTGCCGACGAGGTTCGAGAAGCTGCGGTGCCCGTAGGTGGAGGGCTTCCGGTCGCCGTTTTCATCGATGACGTCGATATTCCGCCTGCGCTTCTCGGCGCCGACGAAACTCCGGAGGACACCCAGCCGGATCCTGTGGAGCAAGCCGCTCTTGCGCCGGCGAGCGTGCCATTTCCCGACCCACTGCCCGGGGACCCGATAGTTGATCCGACTGCAACAGATCAAGTGACCTCTGAAATCCAGGCCGACTTGCTCCTCTCCCAGCCGGGACCGTCTACACCTTCGGTGCAGGGAGACCCCGCAGCAGATGTGCTTCCAGGGGAGATCACCCCGGATGACCCCGTGCTCGAGGACGAGGTTCCCGGCGATGTGATACCGGGGGAGCCGGTGACGCCCCCGGCGAGCTCCGAGCGCCCGAAAAAGAAGCGAACCCCCAAGAAGGGCGCCGGAGGGTCGAAGTGAAAGTGCAATCCCCGCGTTCAGCCCTTGACGTGCGTCCCGGTGCCACCCAGAACGAGCTCAGGGACGCCTGGCGACGGTTCGCCATGTCGCATCATCCCGACAGGGGAGGGCATCCCGATTTTTTCATAGCAGGTGAAGAGGAGTATCGCCGCCTTTCGGGAGAGAGGTCCCGTCTTTGCGGCTCAGAGGTCGTCTTTCATCACAAGCCTCGGGGTATGGAGGTGCCAGTTGTGTGGTCCCGCAAGCGATGGAGCGCGCGGAGACGGCCAAGGAGAGTGATCTGACGTGGGAGGAGGGAAGCGATGAAGCCGACGGTTGCCGGACTTTTTGTGGGTTTGATTTTGGGACTCGCCCTGGTGCTGGTGGGTTTCGGCGAGATGCTCGTGGTTGCGCTCTTTGGCGCTGCGGGTTTCGTCGTCATGAAGGTTGTCGAGGGTGAGCTCGATTTGTCGCAGTACATCGGCGGCGGGTCAAGCCGGCGATGAGTCGGCGCGGGGATTCCGACCCCGATGAGCGCGAGACCAAGGAATTCGAGGTTGCGGCCGATGCGCCGGACGAGGGCGATGCACCCGTCGGCGCGGGCGACGACCCGACTCGTCTGGAGGAGATTCCGGTGGTTGAGGAGTCTTCGATCCGGGATGATCCCCTGGGCGAGACCGCAGCGGCCGCATGGGCCGCAGGCGCAACTCCTCCTCCGGATATGATCCCTGGTGATCAAGCCGAGACCAAGGCGGCAGTTAGTCCCGAGACGCCCGAGACACCGGAGCGTGAGGGAGGCTTGCAGCCCTTCGTCCCCGACGAGGATCCGCAACCCCTCGAGTCGGGAGGGGTTCAGGGGTCTTTTGCGCCGGCTGCCGAAACTTCCGATCCGTCTCTGAAGTCCACCGTATGGGATGAAGGCGAGGTCCGCCTCCCCGGGGCGGAAGACCCCCTGGCGACGCCCGAGCTCGTCGAGCCGGCCCCGGCGACCTTCTCCCCGGCGCCGTCCGCCGAGGTAGGCGAAGATGTTCCTTCGAGCGATCTACTGATCACCGAGCGCGGGCACACGATCATCACGCCAAGGGTGGTCGAGAAGATCGCCGGTCGCTCCGCGTCGGAGGTCGATGGCGTGGGAGGCGTCCATTCGTCTGGGCTCGGGCGCTTCGCGGATCTGTTTTCGGGAAGCGAGAAAAGGGAGACGCAGGCGCACGCCGAGGTGGACCGAGCTTCTACGGTCGTGGACCTCGTCGTCAGTGTGAGATACCCCGAGCCGGTTGGTGCGGTTGCAAACCGCGTCAGACAGCATGTGATCAAACGCCTTCACGAACTGACGGGTCTGCAGGTCGGCGAGGTAAATGTCACCATCTCCGAGCTCGTAGTCCCGAGTGCGCCGCCCCCGCGGCCGAGAGTTATCTAGGAGGAGAAGGTTGCGCATCTTCGGACGAATAGTTGCAGCGCTGTTGGCCCTCGCCTTGCTGATCGGCACGTTGCTCGTAGTTCTCGAGATATTGCTCGCAGGGCTGGGCCAGCCTCCGGCGGCCATCCCCTACACGACCTGGTATCAGGGGGCTCTGCAGAATCCGTGGAGCAACCCCGCTATCCGGTTGCTGTGCATCGGTCTGATCGTGGCGGGCCTCGTCCTGCTCTACCTGGCTCTTGCCGCCAGGCGCCCGCTGGGATTCCCGCTGAAGAGCTCGAGCGACTCGGTTGATGCGATCGTTAAGCGCAAGAGCCTCGAGGGCTCACTGGGCAGAAGCGCCATGAGCGTCGAAGGCGTTTCGGGGGCCCGAGTAAGGATAAAGAAGGCGGGCACGGCGCAGGTGTCTGCCACGACGAACCGTCGCGTCGAAGGAGATCTCAAGGAGCGGGTGCAGTCTGCGGTTGCTTCGAGACTGGCTTCCCTCGACCTTGCTTCGCCCACCGACGTGGTCGTCAACTTAAGGACCAGGGGGACCCAATGAGCAGCACTCCGGACGCACTCAACCGCACGGTCTTCACCCTGCTTGGGATCATCTTGATCGCAGCGGGCGCGTACGGTGTGGCGCGAGGGTATGGCGCTTTCGGCAGCACCCAGGCACAAGAACCGCTACTCACAGGAGGGATCACGGGGTTTTTCGGCCGCATTGACGACTGGTTCTGGCCCCTTGTGGCTCTGGTCGCCTTGATCCTTGCCTATCTTGCCTACAGGTGGCTCAAAGCGCAGCTGACCCCCACGCCGTCTGTTTCCGAGCTGGACCTTACACGTGACCCGGCCGGGGGCAGGACGACATTGCGGGCGTCCGGCTTGTCCTCCGCCCTATCCGACGACATAGAACGGGATCCGGGGGTGCGCTCCGCTCGAGTTCGCATGCTGGAGGACGGGAGCCGCCCGGAGGTCGACGTCGACGTCGATGTAATGGACGATGCCAGCCTGAGTGAGGTGCGGCGCCGCATAGAGAGCGGGGCTCTGGCCCGGTTCTCGTCGGCGCTGGAGACGGACTCCGTCGCGGGACATCTCCGGGTCGGTCTGGTCCCGGCGGAGCGGGGGCGCACGCTCCAATAACTGCTGCGGAAACACGTCTCTTCAGGTCACGCAGGCTTTAGGTGTCCTTCCAGAGACGTGTTTCCTCACAATAGGGAAACCCCAAACCAAGACCCGGCCTCCGCTTCGGGAGCCTGTTTCCCCACAATAGGGAACCTAACCCCTCTTAACACCACTCCCACGGGCGACCCCCAGTGAAGGGGAAACCCGCCCGGGTGGGGGCCGGGCGGGTTTCGTGCGGCTGGGTTGGCCGGGGTGGAGCCTTCTTAGCTTACGCGGGCGCCCGTGGTGGTTGATCCGTCGCCTGGGCTCTGGGCCTGGTCCGTGCGCTCCTGTGCCCGCTCCTGGATCCGGTCCTTGGAGCCGGCGGCCTCCTGCTTCACGTTGCCGCTCTCCTGCTCGGTGCGGTGCGCAGCACGCCGCCAGTACTCCTGCATCGTCGAGATGCCGCCGCCGCCGATGGCCACAACGGCACTACCTGCGACAATCGCGAGGATGGCGTAGAAGAGGCCGTTGACGATCTCCGGAGCGATCTCCAGCTGATTCAACGCAGCAAAGGCGGTTATCACCAGAATTGCGGCGCTTGCCACAAAGGCCAATGTGCGGCCGTAGGACAGACCACCCAGTGATGCCTCGACGATCTCCTTGACCGCTGCCGCGATCGCGGCACCGAGGACGACTATGACGATCGCCACGAACAGCTTGGGGAGGTAGGCGATGACGCTCGCTATCAGAGTGCTGATCGGGTTCGGGCCGAACACGCCGAAAGCCAGTTGCAACACGAACAGGAACAGGGCGTAGAAGACGACCTTGCCCAGGATTCCCGAGGCGTCGTACTGCGATCTGGCCAGGGCCTTGCCTACTCCGCCCCGTTCGACGGCTTTGTCGAAGCCGACGCGTTCGAGGACCTTGTCCAGCACCTGCGCCACGGCTTTGGCTACGAAATAGCCGATGACCAGAATCAGCAGAAATCCGACCAGCTTCGGCAGGAACGTCGCCACCGACGAAAACGCTTCTCCTAGCCCATCTGTGAACTCGTCCATTCTCTTCTTCTCCTCCGATAAAGGGACAACTCTCTTGGACACAGCCAACTACCCGCCGCAGCCAAACCGGAAACCTTCGTCAATCCAACCCCAGGGCCCGGGGCTCAAGTAGGATTTCGCCGCGTCGTAGCTTTGGACGTTTGTTTCGTCGATGGGTTACCGACATGGGTTGACGAGTCGTGTCGGTGGCTTGGCTTGGTTAACTGCTCGGCTGGGGTGCGGTGTTCCGTACGAAGAAATGGGGTGTGACCTCTGCCTCCTCGGAGAGGGTCGAATCGAGTCGTCCGATCTCACATAGATCCGGCTTGGAGCGCCAGCCGGTCTGCACGCAGACGGATGCTGGCGCGTCGGAGGCGCTCCGCGGTTGTGCTCGTCATGCTTGTTATCGCGTCCGCCGGCGCCTGGTTTGCCCTTCGGGATTCCGACACCGACGCGACGGCCACCTCGGCCCAGCCGGCAGCGCCGGAGGAGGGAAAGCAGGCCGGCCCGCCCACCCCCGGGAAGGACAACGCCGGGGATGGGGCGACTCCGGCCGGGGAAGACGACGCCATGCCCATCAAGCACATCGTGTTCATCATCAAGGAGAACCGCACTTTCGATAACTATTTCGGGCGTTACCCCGGCGCCAACGGAGCTACCACGGGCAAGACCTCGACCGGCGAGACCGTCAAACTTTCTGTGGCGACCGACGTCTTCGAGCCAGATCTCGGCCATGCGTTCCTGGATGGGGTCAAGTCGATCAACGGCGGCAAGATGGATGGCTTCGACCAGGTGACCAACGGCGAGACGATGAACGGTTACTCAGCCTTCACCCGGGAGGGAATTCCCAACTACTGGGCCTATGCCGACGAGTTCGTTCTCGGCGACAATATGTTCACCTCGATGTACGGCCCCACCTTTCCCGCGCACCTCTACACCGTCGCCGCTCAGGCGGGACGGGTGGTCGGCAACAAGGATCAGACCAGCACCGAAGGCGGCTACTGCGACGACATCAACGAGACCGTGTTCCGCTTCCAGAAGCTCTCGCTCAAGGAGAAGCGGAAAATTATGGAGGCGGAGGAGGCAAACGATGCGGACACCATCGTTCAGTACTGGGAACACGTGCGCGCCTGCTTCGACTTCGAAGTGCTGCCCGACAAGCTCGATAAGAAGGGGATCGGCTGGCACTACTACGCGGACGAGGGATCGTGGATGAACGCCCTGCTTGCCATCAAGCACATGCGCTTTTCATCGCATTGGGGAAAAGAGATAACCGGTGAGGAGCAGTTTCCCGAGGACATAGCCAAAGAGAGGCTTGCTCCGGTGACATGGGTGGTCCCCGGCCCCGGGGTGAACGAGCATCCCGGGGGACCAAGCGTGTGCGTGGGGGAGAACTGGACGGTCTCGGTGGTCAATCAGATCATGCGGTCGAAGTACTGGAAGGACACTGCGATCTTCCTCACGTGGGACGACTTCGGAGGCTTTTACGACCACGTGCCTCCACCCCACTACGACGTGATGGGGTTGGGGCCGCGAGCCCCCTTGTTGGTCATCTCTCCGTGGGCGAAGCAGGGTTACGTCGACAGTACGGAGTATGAGTTTTCCTCGGTTCTCAAGTTCATCGAGACGGTGAAAGGCCTCGACTGCATGACGAAGCGGGATTGCCAGGCGAGCAACATGATGAATGCGTTCGACTTCGACCAGGAAGTGAAACCGGGCGGCCGCAAGCTGATCCTCGATGAGAGAGACTGCACGGGACTGCCGTCCAAGGTGGCCCGGGCCTACGAACGCCGGGGCGACAACGCTTTCGAAGCTCTGGGAGACTGATCCACCCACCCAACCCAACAACCCTGCCCACGCCCACCGAATGGTGTGATAGAGGTGTGCGTCCTGCCCAGAGTTCTCTTCTCACCCATTCGATTCGCCGGAGCTCCCGGTCGCCCCGGCGGGGTTAGGGCTTGGGCGGAAGCTCCAGCTTTTGGCCGACCCGGATCTGCCCCCGGGCGGTGATGTTGTTTGCCTCCGCTATGAGGCCGACCAGGGAAGCATCCCCGTAGAAATCCCTGGCGATGGTGTTGAGGCTGTCCCCATCCTCCACAACATAGGTCCGGACCGATTCGGCTTGAGCTGGGAGAGCTTGCGGGCCCTCGGTGGGCTCCCTTCCCGTGGCCGGGGCGCCTTCAGCACCGTTGGCATCCAGAGACGCCTGTGCTTGCGGCTCCGGGGCCTCATCGGCGCCCTGTGCATCAGGGGGAAGTGCGGGACGGGCGTTTTCGGGCGACGTCGTCTCTTCCAGCCGAGTCTCGAGCTCGGTGATTCGCTCCCGGGCGGCGGCGAGCTCGGTCTGTGCCCGTCCCAGCTCTTCCACCGGCACGCCCTGCGGCCCGGCGGCGCGCCCGATCAGATAGGCGGCGATGATCGTGACCGCCAGAGCGGCCACGCGTCCCCAGAGAACTTTGACCGGAGGGCTGCTGCGATCCCACTCGACGGGGCCCCGCCGTACGTCATCGGTCTGACGGGGTTGCCTAGCGGATTGGCTCATAGCGGCCCCTCATTCGAACCCCTCTCCGTGACTCCTGGCTCTCTGCTCCAACGCTCCTCTTATCAAGCGCTCGCCGCCTCTGTCGACATTAGCCCCAATGCGTCAACGGTCCCGGCGTTTCCGTCAAATCCTTTTCGCGAAGCAGCCGTCACGCGAGCTTCGAAGCCCGACATTGGATGGCCGGACCTCTTAACCTTGGGAGCGCCAGCGCCGCACCAGCCTTTGGTTCACCTCCGCCACGAACGCCCTCGCTGCCCGCCCGGTCCTCCGCAGGTCGCGGGGGGTGAGATTTTGCGGAACGTCGGATGGAGAGTGGTAATCGGGTTCCTCTCCGCTGTAGAGGAAGGTGGCGGGGATTCCGGCGCGCTCGAAAGGCCCATGGTCCGAGCAGTCACAGAAGGTGATGTAGCGGAGCCCGATGTTCGTCTTGGCCCTGACGATGCGAAAGAGGCTGCGGGCCGCCACCGGAGGTCCGATCCCCGACGTCCCGGTAAGCAGAGGACGTCCATCGGCGATCATGTCGATCGACACCATGCCCGCCAGCCGGTTCCGACCGCGTGCGCCGAGCCGTCGCACGAACTGGCTAGACCCAACATGGTGCCGGCCGTCGGCCCCATATTCCTCTGAACCGAAGGCGACAAGCTTTACCCAACGCGAGGGCTCCCGGGCGGCGATGAGGCGGGCGGTCTCCAGCAGCACCGCCACTCCCGAGGCGTTGTCGTTGGCTCCGGGCGACCCCGGCACGGTGTCCATGTGCGCCCCCAGGACGACTCCATACCTCGCGCCCGACGGCCATTTCGCAACGACGTTCCTGGATCTACCGCGGTCCACGGAAAAACTCTTCACGTGGGTTCTGTACCCCAGCGAGCGGAAGCGTCCGGCGATGTAGCGTGCAGCCTTGGTTTCTCCCGTATGGGCACGAACCCTGGTGCCGACGCGCCCTGCGAGACGGCGGACATGCGACATCGCGCGATCGAGAGAAAAACGCTCCAGGCGTTGAGACGAGGAAGTGGCCGTGGCCACGCCGCGCTCCACCTCGGGGACCTGCGGATCGGGCGGGGACGAGGAGGAAAACGCCGAGTCGCTTTCGAGCGAGCTTGCAAGGGCAATACCCGAGACCAACACGCTTATGGCGACAACGACGATGGTCAAGCGCGCGCCTATCACGCCGACTAGAGTACAGATAAGGAATGGCTAACAACCGCAAGCCCAAAGACCCCTTGCCCACGGGGCTGTTCCAGCGAAGCGCACGGCTTGCGGGCCAAACGAGCCGGTCTGCGGCGCGCTTCGTCGGCACGCGCATGAAGTCCTTCGCAGACCCCGAGCGCGCCCAGGAGTTCCTGGACGACTTCCACCAGCAGACCGCAGAGCAGCTGGTCGACATGTTGGGCGAGATGAAGGGCGCGGCGATGAAGCTTGGCCAGATCGCCTCCTTCTACGAGTTCACGGCTTCCGACGAGACGATGTCGACCTACAGGGACAAGCTAACGATGCTTCAGAACTCGGCGCCCCCTATGGATCCCGCCGCCTCCAAGGCGGTCATCGAGCAGGAGTTCGGCAAACCGGTGGAAAAGGTATTCGCCACCTTCGAAGAGCAGCCGGTGGCCTCGGCCTCCATCGGCCAAGTGCACCGGGCGACCCTTTTCTCTGGTGAAACGGTTGCCGTGAAAGTTCAGTACCCAGGCGTCGATGAGGCGGTACGGACCGACCTCAAAAATCTGTCGGCCATGATGAAGCTCTCTGTCGCTCTTGCACCCAACGTCGATCCCAAGGAAGTGACCGACGAGGTTCGCGCTCGTGTTCTCGAGGAGCTCGACTACCGGCGAGAGGCGGTCAGCCAGCAGAGGTTCACCGAGCTCTTCAAAGGGCATCCCTTCATCGTGATCCCCGAAGTGTATCCAAATCTCTGCCGGAAGCGGGTGATCACCCAGGAGTTCATCGAAGGCCAACTCTTCAACTCGGCGCTCGGCTGGCCGCAGCCAAGAAAAGACGCGCTTGCAGAGGTTCTCTTCCGTTTTTTCTATGGAAGCTTGAACCGTTTCAGGTTGTTCTCGGCCGACCCACATCCGGGCAACTACCTGCTGCTTCCGCGCGGCAAGGTGGCCTTTCTGGACTTCGGTCTGGTGCGAGAGATCGACGCGCAGTCGTTGGATCTTCTGCACGAGATTGTGTGGGCGCTCATCGACGACGACCAGGAACGCGCCCGCCGGGCGCTCGAGCGCATGGGTATCCTGACCCGGAACACGCCTGAGGTCGAGGCCATCTGGGGCCATCTCAAGACCATCAACCGCCTTGTGCTCGAGGATCGTGACCTGACCGTCGACCCTCCGCTGGTCCAGGAGATGACGGCGGCGGGCATGGATCCTCGATCCCCTGCCTTTCAGACACTCCGCAAGGTCGGTCTGCCGGGCGTCGTCGTGACGCTCAACCGCATGTCCTTTGGGGTTGTCTCTCTCCTGGGCCGCCTCGGCGCGACCGCCAACTGGCACCGGATCGCACGCGAGGTGTGGTTCGGGGAACCTTCCAGCACCCGCCTCGGCAAGCAGGAGGAGCGGTGGCTGAGGAAGGCCCATCCCGAGTTGGCGATTGGACCCGTGCCTGCGTCCGAAACCGAGGCGCCCCGCACATAGAACCCATTGCGGTAGCCATGCTCTACCGTGACCGGGATACGGCGCTAGATGGGGTTGGTCACGGCCCCCCGGGAGGCCGAGGACACCGACGCCGCGTACTTGGCGAAGACGCCCTTCTCGTAGCGGTGCGGTGGCGCCGTCCAGTCGGCGAGGCGCTTCGCGATGTCTTCGTCGGATAACTGCACCCGGAGCTCGCGCGCACCGACGTCTATCTCGATGATGTCTCCCTCGGCGACCGCTGCCAGCGGTCCACCGTGCGCGGCCTCGGGCGAGATATGGCCGACCATCAACCCCCGCGTGGCGCCGCTGAAACGCCCGTCGGTGATGAGAGCAACGGACTCGCCCATACCCTCACCGACGATGGCGGCGGTGACGTGGAGCATCTCCCGCATGCCCGGCCCTCCTGCGGGACCTTCGTAGCGAATCACGACCACGTCTCCTTCTTTCAGGGCGCCGGCCTTGACCGCCTGGAAGCAGTCCTCTTCGGAGTCGAAGATGCGCGCCGGGCCCCGATGGAACTGACGTTCATGCCCTGCCAGCTTGACGACACAGCCTTCGGGGGCGAGATTTCCCCGCAGTATTGCGAGGCCGCCCCACGGCTTGAGCGGGCTTTCTATGGGCACGACGACCTTTTGCATGTGCGCTTCTTCGGCCGACGCCGCGATCTCGCCGATCGTTCTGCCGTCGACGGTCACGGCCTCGGTGTGAAGAAGTCCCTTCTTTGCAAGCTCACGTGCGATAAGCGGGACGCCGCCGGCGCGGTAGAGGTCGGTTGCCACGTAGTCACCACCGGGCTTGAGGTTGGCGATCGTCGGAGTGCGGGCCGCGATGCGGTCGAAGTCGTCGATCGAGAGCTCCAGCCCGGCCTCCTCGGCTATCGCAAGCAGATGGAGGACCCCGTTGGTCGAACCCCCGGTGGCGGCGATGGAAGTGATGGCGTTTTCGAGCGCCTCGCGCGTGACGACATCCAAGGGCCGCACGTTGTCCTTCACCAGTTCGAACGCCAGGCGCCCTGCCTTCTCGGCGGCAGCGCGCTTACCGGGTGCAGTCCCCGGAATGCCGTCCAGGCTGGCGGGCCCGATCCCTAGGAAATCGACGGCCATGGCCATCGTGTTGGCCGTGAACTGCCCGGCGCATGCCCCGGCGCCTGGGCATGCGACGTCTTCGAGGCTGTGGAGGTCGGTGGCCGACAGCTTGCCTGCTGCATGTTGACCAACTGCCTCGAAGACGTCCTGGATCGTAACGTCGCGGCCGCGCCACTTACCCGGTGCGATCGAACCGCTGTAGAGCACGAGGCCCGGGACATTCATGCGACACAGAGCCATGACCGCTGCAGGGATCGTCTTGTCGCAGCCGACCAGGCAAACGATGCCGTCGAACATGTGGCCTCGGGTGACGAGCTCGATCGAATCAGCAATAACCTCGCGACTGATGAGCGAGGCGCGCATGCCCTCGGTGCCCATGGTCACACCATCGGCTACGGCGATCGAATTGAACTCCATGGGTGTGCCGCCGGAGGATCGAATCCCGCCTTTGACCTGTGAGGCGAGATTGCGCTGATTGAAGTTGCACGGCATCGTCTCGATCCACGTTGTGGCGACGCCGATGATCGGCTTGGCGAGGTCTTCGTCGGTGAAACCCACGGCCTTGAGCATGGCGCGCGCCGGCGCTCGATCCGGCCCGTCGGTCAGGGCCGAGCTAATCCGCTTGGCAGGATCGGAATCTTGTCCGTAGGGGTCGGTCACGCTTGCAGACTACCGAACTTGAGGCAGCCGGTGCCACGGAGGGGATCCGGATGGGGGGAGTGTGCATAGTTCACACATTTCGCACCCACTCGGGGAGCCGGGCCGCCGTGGCGGAGGCCCACCCCGCGATATGTGGAAATCTGTAGTCTTTCCGCCGGACGTAGAAAGGGGGCTCGCGACGAGGTGCCGGAAACGCCTGCTCGGCGCGCCAAACTCGTCAAGGATCTTGGATGAGCGGGTTGTTGCTGGGCGTTGACATCGGTACTTCAACATCCAAAGGGACGCTGGCTCGCCCCGATGGGTCTGTGTGCGCCACGGCGGTGCGCCCACACGGCGTATCACGGCCTCACCCGGGTTGGGTCGAGCAGGACGCGGACGGCGTCTGGTGGGAGGATTTCTGCGCCCTCTGCCACGAGCTCGTGCCCGAGGCGGACGATGACATTGTGGGCGTTTGTTGCAGCGGACTTGGACCCTGCGTGCTTGCAGCCGACCGCAATGGGAATTCCCTCCGTCCGGCAATTCTTTATGGCGTCGACACCAGGGCCGTGCGCGAGATCCAGGAGTTGACCGCAAGTCTGGGGGCGGAAGAGATACTCGCCCGTTGTGGCTCCCCGCTGACGAGTCAGGCCGTTGGCCCCAAGCTCGCCTGGCTGCGGACCAACGAGCCTGAGATATGGAACAAGACCTGCCATCTCTTCATGGCCAGCTCATACCTAGTGCACAGGCTCACGGGTGAGTACATCCTCGATCACCACTCGGCCAGTCAGAGTGACCCGCTTTATGAGTTGGCCACCAACGCGTGGATCGAGGACTGGGCATCCGAGATTGCACCCGGATTAAGGTTGCCACGGCTGCTGTGGCCTGGAGAGATAGCGGGATCGGTGACGCATCCCGCCGCCGGCGCCACCGGTTTGGCTCCGGGCACGCCGGTTGCGGCAGGGACGATCGATACCTGGGCCGAAGCTGCGAGTGTCGGGCTCCGCAATCCGGGAGACATGATGTTGATGTACGGGACAACAATGTTCCTCGTCGAGGTCTTGAGCCAGGCTCGCCCCGACCGCCGTCTCTGGTCGACCGTGAGCCTATCGCCCGGGACCCACAACCTGGCCGGCGGCATGGCGGCGTCTGGAGCCCTTACAAGCTGGTTCAAAGACATAGTCGGCGGCCTCTCTTATGAGACGTTGATCCAAGAGGCCGCAGAGACCCCTTCCGGCTCGAACGGACTTGTCGTGCTTCCCTACTTTGCGGGTGAGCGAGCGCCGTTGTTCGACACCAACGCCAGAGGCGTCATATGTGGGCTGAACCTGGACCACACGCGCGGCCATCTCTACCGGGCCCTCTTGGAGGGCACCGCTCTTGGAGTGCAGCACATTCTCGAAGTCATGACCGAGGTTGGAGGGACCGGCCGGCGCATTGTGGCCGTGGGGGGTGGCACCACAGGCGGGCTTTGGACCGAGATAGTTTCGGACGTGATTGACCTGCCCCAGGACCTGCCCGAGGTGGGGATCGGCGCCAGCTATGGCGACGCGTTCTTCGCGGCCGTAGCAACCGGGGGCGCCGAACCAGGGGATGAGTGGAACTCGGTTGCTCGCAGGGTGGAACCGAATCCTGAGCATCGAGATGTCTACGATGAGCTCTACGCCACGTATAGGGAGTTGTACCCGGCTACCCGCGAGCAACTCCATGCTTTGGCCGAGATGCAAGGGCGTCACCAAGCCGCAGATGATGCACACCGCCGGTCCAGCCTCTGAACTATCAGGGCCCTGATAAGGCTCCCAGAGCCTTGAGGACCTTTTCAGTCCCGAGATCTGGTTCTGCCGCTAGAGCCGGCCTGCCGCAATGATTCGCTGCAGGAACTGCCGGGTACGAGGCTGTTGGGGTGCCGTGAATATCTCTCCCGGCCGGCCTTCTTCGATGATCAGGCCCGCGTCGAGGAAGCACACCCGGTCGGCGGTGTCCCGGGCAAAGCCCATCTCGTGAGTGGCAATAACCATCGTCATGCCGCCCAGGGCGAGCTCCTTGACCAGGCCCAGTACCTCCGCAACGAGCTCGGGGTCGAGTGCGCTCGTGATTTCATCCAGGAGCATGATCTCGGGATTCATGGCAAGCGCACGCACTATCGCGACCCGCTGTTGCTGTCCACCCGAGAGCCGGTCCGGATATTCATCCTTCTTGTCCCCAAGTCCGATCCGGTCCAGAAGCTCGGCCGCGCGACCTGCCGCCTCGGACGAAGACATCTGGAGGGCGCGCTGCGGCCCCAAAGTGATGTTCTGGAGAACCGACATGTGCGGGAACAGATTGAAGGCCTGAAAGACGATTCCGATGCGCCGCCTTATCTGGTTGACGTCGACGCCCGGGACCGTGATGTCATGTCCATTGACGAGGATTCTCCCGGAGTCCACCGGTTCGAGCAGATTTATGCACTTGAGCAGAGTCGACTTACCGGAGCCTGATGCCCCGATAAGACAGATGACCTCGAGCGGAGCTACCTCTACGCTGATGCCGTTGAGCACTCGATTGGCGCCGAAGGATTTGTAGACGTTCTCGACGCGCAGGGCCGGCTCGTCGGTGGAGGCCGCCGGAGGGGCGGCGCTGGGCGTCATACGGTGGCTCCTGCGGCGCGCCGGCGCCGATCCCGGGCAATTAGTTGATCGGTGAAACGGGCAAGAGGAATTGTCAAGATCACGAATAACGCGGCAGCGATAACGTAGCTCGAGTAGTTGAACTGTTCCGCTGCATAGATTTGCGCCGCACGCGCCGCCTCTATCGATCCCAGCACTGAGACGAGAGCCGTGTCTTTCTGCAGACCGATGAAGTCGTTCAGCAGCGGCGGAATGACCCGGCGGATGGCCTGGGGAAGAACCACGAAACGCAGCGATTGCCAGCGCGACAACCCGAGGGAACGCGCCGCTGCAACCTGGCTTTCGTGGATGGAGTCGATCCCCGCCCTGTAGACCTCGGCGACGTAGGCGGAGTAAACGAGCACCAGCGAAGCAATGCCGTATGTGACGTCGGATCGGCTGGAGAAGAAGCGTAGTCCCAACCCC
Source organism: Actinomycetota bacterium (assembly GCA_030860205.1). Classification (GTDB taxonomy): domain Bacteria; phylum Actinomycetota; class CADDZG01; order CADDZG01; family WHSQ01; genus JACDDL01. Next base: position 15,361 of record JALZIQ010000027.1, read on the forward strand.
GGAACACCGAATCCGAGCATGTACAAGACGAGAATCAGCGGGACTCCCCGGAAGAGATCTGTATACGCAACCGCTACTGCTCTAAAGGGAAAGAAGACGGCTCCCGGGATGCCGCGCACGATTGCGATGATGAGCGCAAGGACGAGTATCGCCGCCTCGGCGATCATGAACATCTTCACGTTCAGGAGCAAGGCTTCGAATACAGAGGGAGAGGTTTGGGTTCCGAAAAACGCCTGCCTCAAATGAACGGGATCCAGGAAGCGCTCCTGCACGATCGAGGCCCCCGGCGCCAGCGCTATCGCCGCGAAGAGCACAATGAAGAAGACAATCGTGCTGGCGCTCGAGACGAGAACCGCTCGACCACCGAGCATTCGAGAGCCACGACCGGACGGCGGAGGAGCTCCTGGTAAGCCGAGAGGATCCAGCCCGCTCTGGGGGGCGCCTGTCGTCACCGGGTTGCGTCCACGCCGGCACCATTCGCCCGGGATTCCGACAACAGAATAAAGCTTTAGTCCTTCAGGATGGGGACGCCAAGATAATCCTGCAGCCACTTGTTCTGCAGTTTTTTCAGCGTTCCATCCTTCTTCAAGTCCGAGAGCACCTGGTTGACGCAATCGACGAGCGGGCTTCCCTTCTCGAAGACCATTCCAAACTCCTCGTTGGTCGGATACTGCCCGACCACTACCGAGCCGGGGATCTCGAAGTCTCGTAGGTAAACCGTTGTAACGACATCGGTTACGAGCCCATCCAGCTGGCCGCTTTCGAGTGCGGACTTGACGTCGTTGGTCGTGTCGAAGATCTTTGGCTCGTTTGCGGGTTGGATCACCGTGTTGATGAAACCGAAGCTCGTGGTCCCGACCTGTGTGCCCAACTGCGCGTCTTTGAGATCACCGACGGTTTGCGCATCGGTGATCGGGCTGTCCTCGGCGGCCAGCAGGCCCTGGTTGTTGTCAAAGTACCCGTCTGAGAAGTCGACCGCCTGCTTTCGTTCGGGGGTGATCGAGATCTGGTTGATGTCGAAATCGTAGTTTTTGTCACCGGGTGCGAAGGACTTATTGAAGGGTTCGACGACCCATTCGACAGGGACTCCGAGGCCCTTTCCGATCTCGGTGGCGAGTTCACCTTCGTATCCGCTGTAGCGCTTCGGGCTGCCCTCGAACCAGGGTGGGTAGGCGGGTCGGTCGGTGGCGACCGTCAGGACGCCTTCTGCCATGAGCGGGGGATTGGAGGTGTCGCAGCCTCCCCCCGCAGAGCCTCCTCCGTTTCCGCCGCCGGGCCCCGCGGTCTCCTCCTCGGCGCACGCGGCCAGAAGCAGCATTACGGTGAGTAATCCGGTGGCGACCCTGCGCATTGGCCCCTCCCTCCTCTTCGATCTTGGGCCTAAGCGAGCGTTTTCCGCTCCGATTGGACTCTAGCCGTCTCGATGGGCCGCTACCCGCAACTTTCCCCCACCGAGGTCGTTCTAGATGGAAGGCCATATCCACCATGTAAGATGGGGCGTGCCATTCCAGTAAATGGAAGGCGACGCCGACCGGAAACAAAGCCGAAATGGAAGGATCGACGGAGATGGAGGTAGTTCGTATGAGGAGATTCCGATCGACCGCAATTGTCTTCACCGCAGTTATCGCTCTCGCAGGCACCCTGGTGATCGGCCTCACGGGTGCGCAGGCGGCGGGCAAGAAGAAGTGCCTGGGGAAGAGGGCGACGATTTTCGGGACCCGGGGGAACAACGAGATCGAAGGCACCCGCGGCGCCGATGTGATCGTAGGGCGCGGCGGCAACGACCGGATC
>JALZIQ010000111.1 GCA_030860205.1 Actinomycetota bacterium
TCGATGCGGACGCCCAGCGCCTCGAGCACGTCGGCCGAACCGCAGCGCGACGACGCCGCCCGGTTGCCGTGCTTGGCGACCCGGACACCGGCGCCTGCGCAGACAATGGCCGCCGCGGTCGAGACGTTGAAGGTCCCGCTCCGATCTCCGCCCGTCCCGCAGGTGTCGAGCAGCTCGCCCGTCACGGGGACGGTCTGTGAGTAGGAGCGCATCGTGTGCACGAGGCCGGCGATCTCCGGCGCGCTCTCCCCCTTGGCGCGGAGGGCGACGATGAAGCCGGCTATCTGCACCGGGGTTGCCGCGCCTTCCATGATCTCGGTCATGGCCGAAGCGGTGTCCCGCTCACCGAGGTCGCGCCCCTCGAGCAGGGTGGTCAGAGCACGCGGCCATGAGAACGGTGCGTCGCTCACGGCGCGCCGATCAAGATGGCCCGAATTTCGATCAAGTGTGGTCTCCCGAGAACGGATCTCGTGCGGACAACCACATCATGGTGTGGCTCATGCCCTGAGTTCTTACCTCGGCGCGTCCAGCCACACGGGGGGCCGAGGATTTCGGCCCGAGCCCGGTCATGTGTGGTCTTCCGCGCCGGGGACGGATCTCGTGCGGACAACCACATCATGGTGTGGCTCGTGCCCTGAGTTCTTACCTCGGCGCGCCCAGCCACACGGGGGGCCGAGACAGGCGGATGCAACTCACTATGCGCCGGCCCACTCGGCCGCCCATTCACCTGGTGTCACCGTCGGGAGCCAAAAGGCGCGCGAAAGACAGGGCGTAGACAAGCGCGCAGCGCTCGAGCTCGGCCAGGTCTATGGATTCGTGCGCAGTGTGCGCGACGCGTATGTCGCCCGGACCACAGACGACGACGTCGGCACCGGACTCGAACAAGAAACGAGCGTCCGATGCGCCGCGAAACCCCATCAGCTCGGCCGGCGCGCCGGTGGCATCGGCCACCGACGCGGCAACACTTGTCACCACCGGTGAGTCCTCCGGCACCTCGAACGAATCGGCGAAGAACGACACTTCGACGCCGGCCTTTAGATCCGGGAAACGCTCTTTGGCCAGCTCGACCGCGGCCCGCACGCTCTCCAGCACGTCCTCTTTGGTCTCCTGGGGAATGGAGCGGCGGTCGACCTCGATGACGCACGACGCGGGGACGATGTTGACCTTGGCGCCGCCGGAGATCGTGCCGACATTGATGCTCGGCCCTCCGAGGACCTCGTGGGAGATGTCGGGGAGTGTCTCTTCGAGGCGCAGGACGATCTCGGACATGTGCCGGATGGCGTTGACGCCGCGCTCCGGCGAAGAGCCGTGGCCCGCAACGCCCGTCGTCGAGACCCGCAGCCAGCATGCGCCGCGCTGGGCCCTGACCACCCGAAGCGAGGTTGGCTCCCCGACGATTGCCAGGTTGGGGGCGATGATGCCCTCGGACACGAGGTAGCCGGCCCCCTTGAACCCCATGGTCTCCTCGTCCGAGACGAGCGCAAGCTCGAGCGTCCCCTCGAGCGGCGCGCCGGTGGCCCTCAAGATCTCGACGGCCTCCAGGGCGGCCGCCACCGGGCCCTTGGCGTCTGCCGTGCCGCGCCCGTGCATCCGGCCGTCGGCGATGACCCCGTCGAACGGACCGCTCGCCCACAACGAATGGTCGCCCGCCGGGACGACGTCGATGTGCGAGCAGTAGCAGACCGTGGGCCCTTCGTCTGAGCCGAGGCGGGCGACGACATTCGGACGGCCCGGGACGGCCTCGTGGAGGCTGACATCGAGCCCGGCCTCCTCACAGAGCTCCGCGGTCAGCGCCCCTGCGGCGGCTTCCTTGCCGGGGGGATTCTCCGAGGCGGTGCGGACCAGGTTCTGCAGCCGTTCGATCAGCCGATCCCGGTCGATTAGGCGGGCGAAATGCTCTGTGTTAAGCGTCACGCTGCGGGAGACTGGAACGCGTGGAATTGACCGGTTATCAGCTTTTCCTGCTGCTCACGTTGGTCGTATGGCCGCTGGGCATCGTCGGGCTGCTCGTGCTCATGAGCCGCCTCGAAAAGTACGTGGCGCGCCGGACCGCCGAAACTCCGGAGGAGGCCGGCATCGAACCGACCTCCGGCACATCCTCCGATCCGGAGGTCAAGATCATCTTCGGCGACACCGTCGTGGGGGAGCGCGAATAGGGGCACTGCGAGATCGTAGCCCGGAGGATCAAACCCGGGCGATGCATTCGATTTCGACCTGCGCCCCTTTGGGAAGCGCCGCCACACCTATAGCGGCGCGCGCCGGAGGGTCCCCTTCTTCGAAGAACTCTGCGTAGACCTCGTTGAACTCCGCAAACCCCCCGATGTCGGTCAGGTAGGCGTTGACTTTGAGGACGTCGGCCCAGGAGACGCCTGCAGCGTCGAGCACGGCGGTGAGGTTTTGCATGCAGAGGCGTGTCTCGTCCGCAACCGAGCCGCCCTCGAACTCACCCGAAACCGGGTCGAGAGCGATCTGTCCAGAGCAGAAGATCAAGCCGTTCGAGCTGATCGCCTGCGAGTAGGGCCCGATTGCCTTGGGGGCTCTTGCCGTGCGCACCACCTGTTTCGCCATTGTCAAGCTCCTCTCTCAGCCATCCGCCCAGTGCCAATGTGTCACACGCGGGCAGCCGTCCGCATTTGTGACCAGTGGAGGAGGAGGTGGCTGCACAGTGCAGATCGATGGAGGGCTGATCGGTCCTCGGCTACGAGCCCGAGCGTCTTGGCGATTGTAAGTCTCTGCATCTCGTCCGTCCCTGCTGGGATGCGAAGATTGCCGGCCACTCTAAAGACCTGCTCGATGCCCGTATCCGCCACGAGCCCCCATCCACCGTGCAACTGTAGTGCCCGGTCTGCGAGCCGGTACAGCGACTCGTCGTTCCACACTTTGACCGCCGTCGCCCAGTCTGGTCGGTGGTCACGGGCCGGACCTCCTCCCCTAACCGCGTTTCGATTGCGACAACCTCGTCTTGGTTAGAAGCGATCCAGGGCATCTAGGACTTCACGGACCCGGGGAGAGGGATCCGCGGGAGCTACTGATGCGGTCACTACGACCTCCTGGGCGCCGCCTCCCCGATTAGGAAGCCAGGCGTGCCGGTGCCCGAGCACCGAAGACAACGACGCGCACGGCCACCGCCGTGTCCGGGTTGTCGCTGAACACGCCGTCGACGCCGAGCCGATAGAACAATCTGTACTCGGCCGGCGCGTCACCGTAGGCCTGGAGGAAGACCGGACTGGAGGGGTCGCCGCTCTGGAAATCCACCGGCAAGAACTCGTTCTCGTTGCGGAAGGTCC
>JALZIQ010000055.1 GCA_030860205.1 Actinomycetota bacterium
GGACTACTCGACCGACGTTTTCGCGGCAAGGGCCACAAGCTTCATCCGGAAAACGAGCGGGCCGCTGTTCTTGTACTGGGCGCCGAAGGCTCCGCACTCACCATCGACCCCGGCACCCCGGCATCGCTTTGCCTTCCGCGATCTTCCGCCGTCGCGTCCCCCCAACTACAACGAGCTCGACATGACCGATAAGCCCGCCTGGCTGCAGGGGTGGCCCGAATGGACCGACGATAAAGCGCGCCGTACCGACAGGCAGCGCAAGCAGATGCTTCGGACCCTGTTATCGGTCGACGATGGCATCGACCGCATAATGGATGCGCTCAGAGACACGGGCCGCCTCGAGAACACGATGATCGCCTTCGTCTCGGACAACGGCTACACCTGGGGCGAGCACCGGCTGAGCGGCAAGCTGACACCGTACGAAGAGAGCATCCGGGTTCCCTATATTGTGCGCTACGACCCATTGACCGACCCGGGCACCACCGAGAGCCGCCTGGTGGCCAACATCGACCTCGCCCCGACCTTCGCGGCAGTTGCCGGAGTGCCCGCGCCGGAGGCCGAAGGCCGCAATTTGAACCGGCTGTTCTCGTCGGCGCGCCGGTGGCGCGAAGACCTGCTCATCGAGCATCACGGTGAGTTCATACCCACCTACTGCGAGATACGGAGCAACGACTACACCTACGTGCGCTATACCACCGGTGAGGAGGAGCTCTACAACCTGCGCACCGACCGCTATCAGCTGGACAACACCGCCGGCTCCCCGGGCTCGAGCCTGATCCTGGAGGCGATGCGCACACGGGTCCAGGAGCTATGCGACCCGCCCCCGCCCGGATTCAGCTTCTGATCGGGCGGGTCAACGACGTTAGAACGTCGCCGAGTCCCCGCAGGCGCATGAACCTTTGGCGTTGGGGTTGTTGATCGTGAAACCCGACTGCGCCAGCCCGTCGAGATAGTCGATCTCGGCGCCGGCTAGATACGGGGCGCTCATCTTGTCGACCCTGATCTCGAGACCATGGAGCGACTCGATCCGGTCATCTTCCATCTTGCGGTCGTCGAAATACAACGCATAACGCAGGCCGGCGCAGCCACCAGGCTGTACCGCCACCCTCAGCGCATACTCCTTGCCTGCATGATCCTCCGGAGAGGATTCGACCTCGCGCCTAAGGAGCTCGAGCACCTTGGAGGCTGCACTTTCACTCATAGTTATCGTCTGCATAGCGGTGGACATCAGGTGACCTCCTTTTGCCGGGCCTCGCCCGTATGTATACCCACATTGTAGCCAACCTCAGTGAATCGCCGTCCATTCCGCCACCAACAGTAAAGCGGCCACCCCGGCGAGCGCAAAGACCAGGGGCCTGGCCCCCATCAGGCCCGGCGGCGGGGGATCGAACACCAGCGGGGCAAGCAGGACTATTGCCAGCCCGGCGGCGGCAAACAGCGTCGAGGTCAGCACGGTGACATGCCAGAGCTCGTGGAGGCTCACTAATGGGACGTCGTAGAGACGAATTCGAATTCGCCCAGATGCAGGGCGGGAGCAACGGTTGACCCGAATCCACCATACTCAGGGGCGAGGCTGACCAGGTCCCGGCCTACTCCCTGGACGGACGCCAGGGCCGAGAGGACATTCTGAGCGAAGCGGAAGTTGTGCACCGCGCCGGTGATGGCGCCGCCCTCCACGGCGAAGGTCCCATCGCGCGTCATCCCCGTGAGCAGCGTCGCAGGGCGATCGAGGATGTTCACGTAGTGGAAACGCGTGACCAGAAACCCCCGCGAAACGCCCCCTATGAGCTCCTCCAGGCTCCTGTCCCCGGCTTCGAGAACGACATTCGCTGCATAAGGACCCAGCTCATTCGATCCGGAGGCGTGCCCGGTGGGCTCGACCCCCATTTGGCGCGCGGTGCGAAGGTCGCTCACGGGTCCCTTGGCCCGGCCCTTCTCGATCACGGCCACCCGCTTGCGAGGGACTCCCTCGAAATCGAACCCGATTCCCACCGACTGTGGATGCCACACGTCGTCGAGAATGCTGATCGAAGGCGCGCCGACCTCCTCCCCGGTGTGCCTGGCCAGAAAGCTCTCGTCCTCGAGGACCTGCTTGGCGCCGAATCCCGCGTAGGACAGATACTCGACGATCGTGCCGGTCGCGGCCGGCTCCAGCACCACCTCGTAGGTGCCCGGGACGGCGGGGCGGGGGCTCTTGCTCGCCTCTGCTTTTCGAGCCGCTCGGCGCGCCGCGGCTTCGATATCGACCTCACTCATCGCATGTGACGAGCCGTCGCCCCAACCGGTCGACTCCCCGTTGTCCACCAAACAGGTCATTGCACAACGCGTATAGGCGTCGAAGCAGTCGATGCCGGCAGACGAGAAGACACCGAAGGCGAACGAGCTCGTCTCGTAGATCCCGGCCGCGTTGCCTGAATCGCACGCCCCTAGGATCTGGTTCACCGCCTCGGCGCGGCAGGCGGGCGAGGCGGCTGCGGTTGCGTCGTCCCATCGCTGGACCGCCTCGGCGCGCCCGTCCTTGTCCGGCCGGGCGAACCCGGGGAAGTCGGCGTCGACACGAGTAGCCCTTGCGGCCTCCAACGCACGGGCCACAGCGCCCTTCATGTGCTCGGCGTCCAGCTGGTTGGTTCCTGAGGATGCAATGCGGTCGCCTACGGCGACGCGCACGTGGGCCCGCACCTCCTTGCGAGCGATGTTCTGGATGATCTGCGAGTTTGCAAAGCGAGTCACGCCGGTCGCAGACGCACTCACGAGAACCTCGACATCGTCGGCTCCCGGCGTATCGAGGATGGACTGAGCGGCACACCGGGCTGCCTCGGCGTCAAGGAGAAGTTCGCCCGGGCTCAACTCGAAACACCAGTTGAAACGTTGCGGAAACGCGCCGGCGAGGTGCCATGTCCGACCCGCATCGTCTGCCCGGGCTGGCCTTTGCCGCAATTGGGCGTGCCCCACACCTTCCATTCCTCGGGGCCCGCAATCGCATCGCAGGATCCCCAGAACACCGGGGTTATGCCCGTGTAACGCGGGTCCTTGAGCATTCGCCCGAGCCGGCCGTTCTTGATCTCCCAGGCGATCTCGCAACCGAACTGAAAGTTCAGGCGCTTGTCGTCGATCGACCACGACTTGTTCGTAGCCATGTATATGCCCTCGTTCACATCGGCGAGAAGGTCCTCCAAGCTCCCCTCACCGGGTAACAGGTTTATGTTCGGCATCCGTATCAAGGGAAAGTTCTCCCACCCTTCGGCGCGCATGGTGCCATTGGACCTGTCGGCGCCGATCTTCGCCGCAGTCTCGCGCGACGTCTGAAAGCCAACCAGAATGCCCTCCTTGACGAGGTCGACGCGTTGCGCTGCAACGCCTTCGTCGTCGTATCCGTAAGTGCCAAGCCCGCCGGGGATCGTCGCGTCCGAGTTGATGTTGACCAACTCGGACCCATAGCGCAGAGAACCCAGATCGGGAATACCCACGAACGACGTTCCCGCGAAAGCTGCCTCCATCCCGAGGACGCGATCCAGTTCCGTTGGGTGCCCCACCGACTCATGCACCTGGAGCATCGTCTGATGGCCGTCGAGTACGACTGAGGTGACAGTTGCCGGGCATGGCGGCGCCGTCAACAACGCTACGGCTTCCTCTCCGGTTTGCTCCGCATTGGCGACCAGATCCATCTCGGTGACGACCTCATAGCCCCCCGAGGCGAAGTGCCCGCGAAAGGAGCCGGGATACGAACGCTGCTGCACCTCAGACCCGTCAACAGCGATCGCCTCGATTCCTGCAGCACTCTGAACGAAGGTCTGGTCGATCGAGCTTCCCTCTGACGACATGAACCAGTTCGTCTGGCTGAGCAGATCCATGGTGGCACGCGTCGTCTTGATCCTTGGCGATACCTGCATCCCCGCCGTTGCGGAGGTGAGAAGCTCCAGCTTGTCCTCGAGCGTCACGGCGAACGGATCAAGCACCATTGGACCCACCCAGCTATCGCGGTGCACCGGCTCGGGTACGAGCTCGGCAGGGAAGGTCATTGCGGTGGCGCCGGCGCGGGCGATCTCGACCGCGGCGCGCGCTGTGGACACCACCTCGGCGGAGTCGAGCTCGGCCGAACACGCGTAACCCCACGCGCCGTCGACGAGCACCCGCACTCCGAACCCGAGCGAGTCGAAACGGTCGAGGGACTCGACGGTGGGGCCTTTGACCCCCAGAGACTCCGCCCTGGCTTCGACGCCGCGTACATCCGCGTACGAGGCGCCCGAGGTCGTAGCGGCGTCGAGCGCCGCAGCCAGGAGTTCGCTCATAACGCTCGCACTCGTCAAGACTGTTCCCCGGCTTCGACGTCGGTAGCCGTCTCCTCCGAGGTCCGGCGGATCACGCCCGGGTTACCGGGATCGGTCACTGCGGGATCGAAGGTGCGCGCCTCGGAATCTTTGAGCCGTGCTATGGCAGCTCGGCGCGCCGTTTCCATATCATCAATCGCCGCCGCGTCCTCATCGGTCGATCTCAGAAGCTTGCGGGCGAGCTGTTCAACTCTGTCCTCTGCGCCGGGGGCCATACCCTCCGACACTCAGTCGACATCCCAGGTGTCGCCCGAAGAGAGGAGCTTGGCGAGCTCGCCCGGGCCCTGCTCGGCCGCTGCGGAGCGCAGCTGACTCTCCATGCCGTCACCGTAGACGGGGCGCTCCACCTGGCGGAAGACACCCAGTGGGGTCGGTCCATGTGGGCCGGCGGACAATCTCGACAGCGCAAAGGCCAAGCCTGCATCGTAGCGGTGCTCGTCGTGCACCAGAAGCTCGTCCTCTCCGACTTCGGACACTTCCACAACCTCGAGATGCCCCGCGTCGGTCATGCGTATCCCCTTCGAACCGTCGCGATCAAAACGAATCGGCCGGTCGTGCTCGAGATAGATTCGGTTCTGGGTTCGTCCGTCTTTGGAAGTGAGCGCAAGAAACGCTCCGTCGTTGAAGATATTGCAGTTCTGATAGATCTCGATGAACGCCGAGCCGCGATGAGCGGCAGCACGTCTCAGCATCTCAGGGAGATGCCTCCGCTCGACGTCAATCGTACGAGCGACAAAGGTCGCCTCTGCTCCCAGCGCAAGGGAGATCGGGTTGAAAGGCTGCTCCACGGAACCGAACGGCGTGGACTTGGTCACCTTCCCCTGCTCGGAGGTTGGCGAATACTGGCCTTTCGTCAATCCGTAGATCTGGTTGTTGAACAGCAGGATCTTCAAGTTCACGTTGCGCCTGAGGGCGTGGATGAGATGGTTCCCTCCGATCGAGAGACCATCGCCGTCGCCGGTGACAACCCACACCTGCAGGTCGGGCCGCGCGCTTGCAATGCCGGTCGCAATTGCGGGAGCCCGTCCGTGGATGCCGTGTACACCGTAGGTATTCATGTAGTAGGGGAAGCGGCTCGAACAGCCGATACCCGACACGAATACCACCTTCTCGCGCGGGACACCGAGCTCGGGCATGATGCTCTGAACCGCTGCGAGAATCGCATAGTCACCGCAGCCGGGACACCAGCGAACCTCCTGATCGGAGACAAAATCCTCACGCGTCAACGTTCCGACCCCACCCGAGGCCTCGGTAATGCCACGCCCTCTGTCGTCCAGAGAATGTCCGTTGTGATCGGTCATGGGATCAACTCCCCGAGGTCAGCCTCCAACTCCGTCGATGAGAAGGGGAGACCTCTAACGCAATTGATGGAAACGGTCTCGATCAGGAACTCGGAACGGATCAGCTTGGACAACTGTCCCATGTTGAGCTCGGGAATAACCACCTTCTCGAAGCGGCGAAGCACTTCGCCGGTGTTCTTGGGCATCGGATTGAGATGCTTTAGGTGCGCCCTTGCCACCGGCTTTCCCCGGGCGCGAAGGCGCCGGCAGACCTCCCCGATAGTGCCGTATGTTCCCCCCCAGCCGAGCACGAGCACGCGTGCGTCCTCGCTGCCGTCGAACTCGAGTGGGTCGATGTCCTCCTCGATCGCCCTGACCTTCGCGTCCCGGAGTTGTGTCATGAGTTGATGGTTGTCGGGGTCATAGGAGATGTTCCCGGTCCCATCGGCCTTTTCCAGCCCACCTACCCGATGCTCCAGTCCGGCCGTGCCCGGTATCGCCCATGGACGCGCCAAGGTCTCTTCGTCGCGGAGATAGGGCCAAAAGTCCTCGCCAACATTGGGCTGTGACGCAAACCGGACCGAGATATCGGGAAGTTTGTCCACCGAGGGTATGCGCCATGGTTCGGCGCCGTTGGCGATGTAGCCGTCGGAGAGCAGGATCACCGGCGTCATGTACTTGAGCGCGATGCGCGCCGACTCCAAGGCCGCCCAGAAACAAGACGCCGGCGAGTAGGAGGCCACGATTGGAAGCGGGGCCTCTCCATGGCGCCCGTACATCGCGTGCAGCAGATCGGACTGCTCGGTCTTGGTGGGCAGCCCGGTCGATGGACCGCCTCTTTGAATGTCGATGACGATCAGCGGCAGCTCGAGTGAAATCGCCAGGCCGAGCGTCTCCGACTTGAGGTCCAGTCCGGGACCCGAAGTGGTCGTTATGCCGAGATGTCCGGAGAAGGCGGCACCCAAGGCCATGCCGATCGCAGCGATCTCGTCTTCGGCCTGGAGAGTGCGGACCCCGAAATTCTTGTAGCGGGCAAGCTCATGGAGAACATCAGATGCAGGAGTTATGGGATAGGAACCGAGAAAGAGGGGCAGCTTGGACTGCACGCTGGCGGCAATCAGCCCGTAGGCAAGCGCCTGGTTGCCGGTGATCCTTCGATATCTGCCGGGAGCAAGAGTTGCGGGCTTGACCTCGAAAGCGCTCAGCTCTGCGGTTTCACCGAAGGCATGCCCTGCCTTCAAAGCCGCCACATTGGCCTTGGCGATGGATTCTTTCTTGGCGAACTTCTTCTCGAGATACTCGATGGTGGGGTCGAGCGAACGGGAATACATCCACGAAAGCACCCCGAGGGCGAACATGTTCTTGGAGCGTTCCCCTTCCTTCTTCGACGCTCCGGATCCCTTGACCGAATCTACGGTCATCGACGTCATGGGGATCTTGTAGACCTGATAGCTCTCGAGAGAGCCATCCTCCAGAGGGTTCGACGAAAAACCCGCCTTCTCCAAGTTGCGCTTGTCGAACGCGTCGGTGTTGAGAATGAGCATTCCGCCACGCATAACGTCCCCAAGGTTTGCTTTGAGGGCGGCAGGGTTCATTGCGACCAGCACTCCGGGCTGGTCGCCCGGAGTGAGGATGTCGTGGTCGGAGATGTGAATCTGAAAAGCCGAGACGCCCGCCAGGGAACCGGCCGGGGCCCGGATCTCGGCCGGAAAATCCGGCATGGTGACCAGGTCGTTGCCGAAGGCGGCGCTGACGCTGGTAAAGCGATCGCCGGTGAGCTGCATCCCATCACCGGAGTCACCCGCGAAGCGCACCACTACACGTGGTAGTTCCTTGCGATCGGCCCGGAGCTTGGCGGATGGGGCTGCGTGGGCGGCCATCAGACCCCCCCGGGCGCGGGTATAAAAGCTCCATACATTGTGTCTATCAACCATAACAGCGCCTGCAAGCTACCTGAGCCTCGTCGTTCAAGCAGCGCCTGCACCGAGAGCGTCGGTGATTTGGGCGACGAGGCACTGGACGTTTTTCGAAAGGCTCCCGCCCGGCGCGCCTAGAAGGCCTTGGCCGCCACCAAGTCGACCACCGGGACGATCACCGTGTCACCGCGCCGGTCCACCAGCTTCAAGGACGGCCCGCCGGTTGCCTCCGGCGCTATCGATTGCACCATCCCGACGGCCTCTGAGAACGGCGACGGGTCATCATGGAGGCGGTATCTGACCGACACCTTGCGCCCGAGAAACGGCCGCCAGGAGTCGGGGGAGCTTGGCTCGTTGATCGGTTCTACTCGCCGCGCTCCTCAGCCGGGGCGAAGGGGCTCTCCATGGCGCCGCCGGAGGCCTCCGGATGCGCTTCGAACCACTGCGCCTGGGTGCTGATGAACGAGGTCCACTCGGGAGGAACGTTGTCGGCGGGGTAGATCGCGTCCACGGGGCAAGCCGGCAGGCACGCATCGCAATCGACGCATTCCTCCGGATGAATCCACAGCTGCTCCTCACCCTCGTATATGCAGTCGACCGGGCATTCGTCGACGCACGCCCGATCTTTGACGCCGATGCACGGCTCTGCGATGACGTACGTCATTGGGATTCACCTCCTGGCGAACGAGCACAACTGGCACCCGATGATACCGCGGTAGGCGGCACCGTCGTCCGAAAGATTGAGATCATGTGACAGGTACGCCCCCTTGGAGGGTGACCCTTGTGGTCGAAGAATCGAGGAAAGCTGAGGACCCCTCTAGCCTCAGACGGACGCGATGAGGCGCGCTGCAGCGCTGCGGTACTGCTTACCCGCGTGGTAGCTCGAGCGGACGAGGGGCCCGGACTCGACCCATGCAAAGCCGAGCTCGTCCTCCCCCCAGGCCTTGAAGCGGGCGAACTCGTCGGGGTGAACCCACCGGTCCACCGGCAGATGCCACGACACGCTTGGCTGGAGATACTGGCCGATCGTCAGCACGTCGCAGCCTGCCTCCCGTAGGTCCCGCATGGATCCGTACACCTCTTCCTCCCGCTCCCCCATCCCGACGATTAGGTTCGACTTGGTCACCTGATCCGCCCTGAGCTCCTTTGCCCAGCGGAGGAGCTGCAGGCCGGCCTCGTAACCGAAACCCGGCCGTATCGCCGGGTGCAGGCGCCGCACGGTTTCGAGGTTGTGGGCCAGCACGTCCGGTCTTGCGTCGATCACACGCTCGAGGGAGGCGCGCGGATGCTCCTTGCGGCCCTTGAAGTCCGGGATCAAGACCTCGATCCCGCACCCGGGCCGGGCCGCTCGCACGGCGGCAATGGTCGATGCCCAATGCTCCGAACCCGCATCGGCCAGGTCGTCGCGCGCCACACCGGTGATCACCGCAAACTCGAGGCCCATAAGGGAAACGGCTTCGGCGATCTTGGCAGGCTCGGCGGGATCGAGGGCCCTCGGCTTGGCCGTCTTGATGTCGCAGAATCCGCACCGCCTCGTACAGAGGTCGCCACAAAGAAGAAAGGTGGCCTCGCGCGCCTCCCAGCACTCGTAGATGTTGGGGCACGCAGCCTCCTCGCAGACCGTGTGTAGCCCGCGCTCACGCATGAGATCTCTCAACTCGATGAAGTTCTCGCCCTCCTGGACCCGCACCTTGAGCCACTCCGGCCTGCGCGTCGGTCTCTGCGCGCCCTCACCGGGGGCGACGTGCATGGGCGTGCCTCGCCGAAGTTCGCGCTCGGCCTCCGCAGGCGACTTGATTGTGGGAATCAGAAGCGGTCGACTCATGGGCCCGACATCATCAGCAACTCGCCAGTTTTCGCATCTCCTGCTCGAGCCTATCGGCGTCGGGGAGGTACCAGTGCTCGAGGGTGGGCGAATAGGGCATCGCCGGAATGTGGGGTGGGGCGATCCTTACGACCGGGCAGTCGAGCTCGGACAGCGCCTTCTCCCCTATCTGCGCCGAGATCTCCGCCCCCAGACCAAGGAACTTGTTGTCCTCGTGCACCACCATCACTTTGCCCGTCTTGGCGACCGACTGCAGCACCGTGTCGATGTCGAGTGGATAGATGCTGCGCAGATCGATAACCTCGATTTCTATTCCTTCGCCCGCAAGTCGTTCGGCTGCCTCCAGACACAGGTGCCACATCAATCCATAGGAAACGCAGGTCAGATCGTCTCCCCCCCGCCGCACCTCGGCCACTCCGAACGGCACCGTAAAGCGGTCGTCGGGCACCTCGCCGTTGATCAGGCGATAGGTCTTCTTGTGCTCCAGGAAGAGAACCGGATCGGGATCCTCGATGGCTCGAATCAACATGCCTTTGACGTCGTAAGGGGTCGACGGGGCAACCACCTTCAGGCCCGGCACATGGGCGAACAACGCTTCGATGGACTGGGAGTGATAGAGAGCGCCGTGGACTCCTCCGCCGTAGGGGGCTCGGATGACCAGGGGCACACCGAAGTCCCCATTCGAGCGATAGCGGATCCGCGCTGCTTCCGAGACGATCTGGTTGAAAGCCGGATAGATGAAGTCTGCGAATTGAATCTCCGCGACGGGACGCATGTCGTCGAGTGCCAAACCGATCGACAATCCGGCGATCAAACATTCGTCCAACGGGGTGTCGATGACGCGCTCCGGCCCGAAATCGTCCAGAAACCCCATTGTCGCCCTGAAAACCCCGCCACGGGCACCGACGTCCTCCCCGAGGACAAGCACGCGCTCGTCGAGCTCCATGGCTTCATGAAGGGTGTCGCGCACCGCTTGCACGACGTTCTTGACCGGCATCACACCACCTCGATATCCCCGAATACATTCTTCGCCGCGGTGGATGGATCGGGGAAGTCTGCGGCTTCGGCGGTCTTGGCCGCCTCGGTCACCTCAGCCTTGGTAGCCCCGCGCAACTCTTCGATCAGCGAATCACCCAGCACATTCACCGACTTGAGGTATCTCTCGAAGCGAGGGATGGGATCTTTCCTCTTCCACTCCTGAACCTCTGCCGAGGGTCGATATGTTCGATCGTCGTCGTCTGATGTGTGGGAGTAGTAACGATAGGTTCGGAGCTCGATGAGGGAAGGACCCTCACCGGCCCGGGCGCGATCGACCGCCTCCTTGGTGAGCTTGTAGCACTCGAGAATTTTGTTGCCGTCACCGACGACTCCGGGGAAGCCATAGCCCTTCGCCCGCTTGTAGACGCGTCCCGCCACCTGTCTGGATTCGTGAACGCTGATCGCGTACTGGTTGTTCTCGCACACGAAGATCAACGGCAGGGTGTGAATGCTGGCGAAGTTCATGGCGCCATGCCAATCACCCTCCGAGGTGCCGCCTTCACCGAACCAGGTGCCCACGACGGCGTCCTCGCGCTTTATCTTCTTCGATAGGGCAATCCCGGCGGCGTGAAGCACCTGAGTGGATATGGGCGATGAGCCGGTGACGATGTTGCGGGCCTTCGAGCCCCAGTGAGCGGGCATCTGGCGACCTCCCGAAGAAGGATCGTCCGCCTTGCCGAAGAGGCCCAAAAACACGTCGTACACGGTGAACCCTGCGACGAGAACCAGGGCCATGTCGCGGTAGTAGGGGCAGAAGATGTCCTTGCTGCGTTCGAATGCCCACGCGGAGCCGACCTGGGCCCCCTCATGGCCGGAGACGGGTATCACAAATGGAGCTTTGCCCTGGCGATTCAAAGACCATTGGCGCTCATCACAGAAACGCGCCAGCAGCATGCAGCGGTACATCCCAAGGAGATCCTCTTCCTTGAGGCCGAGCTCGGTGTGTCTGTCTTTGCCCGG
>JALZIQ010000065.1 GCA_030860205.1 Actinomycetota bacterium
CCGCAAGAGGCGTCACACCACGATCGGGATGATCAGCCCCGCCGAGTTCGAGAGGAGGTGGCACGAAAGCCGAGAACCCGCGACACTCGTCAAGCTGTAGACGGTCTACGAAACCGGGGCAGGTCCAAAGCGCTTCGCCGCACAGGCTGGTTGCCCCAAGGTGCGCCTCCACGATCTGCGTCATGCGGTTGCAACTCAGATGGCCCGTGCTGGGGTGCATCCCAAGGCAGTGTCGTCGGCTCTTGGTCACTCGTCGGTTGCGTTCACGTTGACCACCTACACGCAGGACTGGAACGACGGTCGCAAGCAAGCGGCCACTGCGATCGGTGATGCACTCGGTTTGTAGATGAAGAAAGATGACTAGCGGCTCCCGTACAAAGGGAGCCGCTAGTCATAAGAGAGCTGTGCGGATAACGATTTCCTTAGGGAACCTTGTAGGCCCAGTTCGCTAGCAGATAGCCGCCATTTGTGCCCGTGGTAGGAAAGACGTCCAACGAGAACCCGAATCGGCGGTTGATACCGGTGAAGCCACCGCTTCTGGTTACGCTATCGATGTTGTTCGAGTTGTATGAGTAAACGCACAGTGTTCCGGGAGACGATCGCCCTATGCCGGGGCAGGTCGCTGACGTTGTTCCATCGGGTTGGTATACGACGTCGGGAGCCGCTGTGCCCCTGGGCAAAGGCACCCGGTAAGTGTCGCCAGTAAGAACGAAACCGTCATCCGGAGCATAGCGCTCAGTCAGTTGACCACTCAAGGTCTGCCCGGGCTGGGCAACACGGCGAACGTATCGGTCGTCGGCCTGCGGTCGTATGTGTTGCGTCCAAAGATGCCTAACTCTATTTCCGACATGCGCTCCAGCGGGTGTCAACAACAGACTCCCCATCACCAGTCCGGCGAGAAGCAGGGCGACGATGCGTCCCTTTTTCAGCCGCTTTAGGTCCAGCACTTTGGATACCTCCCATCTCCTGGCCTAGCCCCCGAGCAATATGGCACGACAGCGGAAACCATGCAAGAGGCGGCATAGCGAGACAAAGGATCCGTGGTGAGGTGAGTGGCCCTACCTGCCAAAGGCAGTGTCGTCGGCTCTGGGTCACTCGTCGGTGACGTTCACGTTGACCACCTACACACAGGACTGGGACGACGGTCGCAAGCAAGCGGCCACTGCAATCGGTGATGCACTGGGTCTCTAAATCAAACGGCGATTTCGCAGTCTGATCACCCTGTGCGCTGATTTACGGCAGCACCCGGCAGCACCCGGCCCCGGAAAGCATCGGGAGCCTTTGCATTGGGGGTGTTTGTGCAGGTCAGGAGGTGTGGGCCGCCAGGGACTCGAACCCTGCCAACCGGATTAAAAGTCCGGTGCTCTACCTGATGAGCTAGCGGCCCTCCGATTCCAGGCTACTGGTTCGGGCGGTGCTCTTCGGTCAGGGCGGGGCACGCCGGCGCAACCTGCAGGCACAGCCCCTCGAGCCCCCGGACGATCACGTCGTCGCCGCGGGCGGCGCCCTCGGTGCAATGCGCCTTCCAGACCTGGCCCCTGATGCTCACCTGGCCGTCGGGGCGGCAGTCGGTCAGTGCCCGCCCCCGGGCCCCCTCCAGGCCTTCGGCTCCCGTGATCGATCGGACTCTTCGCCATCTCAGCCACAGGAGGACGTCGGCAATCTCCAGGAGGGCGAGGGGCAGCAGGACGACGTACCTCCAGGGCGAATCCAAAAACGCGAACGACAGCAAAGTCCCGACAATGAAGATCAATCGATTCTCACCATCGACGCCGGCGACTCGCCCTAACCTTGGCGATCACCCGTTGCATGGATAGCGGCCTATCACCAAAGTTGGCAGAACCGAGGAGCATTACCTACTCGGAGTAGTGGTCACGCGGGCGCGGCACGAGCCGGTAGCCTACATTGCGGATTGTCTCGATCAGGGCTTCATGTTCGGCGCCGAGCTTGGCGCGCAGTCGGCGCACGTGGACGTCCACCGTTCGGGTTCCTCCGTAGTAGTCGTATCCCCATACCTCCCGCAGGAGCAGGTCGCGGCCACAGACCCGCCCGGGGCGCTGGGCAAGGAACTTGAGAAGCTCGAACTCCTTATAGGTGAGATCAAGTGGTCGTCCGCGGACGTAGGTTTGATAGTTGTCGGGATTGACTGTGAGCTCCCCGACTTTGATTACACCTACGTCCTCACCGAAGCCGGCGCGCCGAGCGGCGAAAGCGAGGCGCGCAGAGATCTCATCCCGTGAAGCATCCACGAGAAGAAAGTCGTCGGCGCCGACCTCGAAGCGAAAGTGCGCGACATTTGCCTGGTTTACGACCACGACAATGGGCGGAAGGCCCGTTTCCCACGCGAGCGACAGGCGCCGAGTCGTCTCCTCGGCTGCCTGAACGTCGCCCGTTCCATCGATCAGCAGCAGATCAGGATGAGACTCGATCAACTCCTGGGTACCGGTTTTCTTCAGGCCTCCCGATTCCACCCGGTAGGAGAGGACGGGCCATTCAGGAAGTAGTTCCTGAACGTCGCTGAGTTGGTCGGAAAGCAGCAGCACCGTCCAGGCAGTCCCCGGCCGTTTTACTAGTCTTCACCTCCTCCTCCGGTAGATCTTGCGGGCAAATCCTCATCGGGCCCTTCCCTCCACTGATTGGTGATCGGCAAGCGGCGATCCCGCCCGAAGGCCTTGCCGGTAACCTTGGGTCCCGGCGGGGCTTGGCGGCGCTTGTATTCGGCTCTGTCCACCAGAGTGATCACCCGCTCGACGACATCCCGTCCATAGCCCAGTTGGACCATGTCCGCGACGCCGGCTTCCCCTTCGATGTATGCCTCGAGTATGGGGTCGAGAACACTGTATGCAGGCAATGAATCCTCATCTTTTTGGTCCGGTCGCAGCTCGGCCGAAGGCGGCTTGGTCAGGATGTTCTCCGGAATCACAGCCGAAGTCGAGTTCCGGTAGCTCGAAAGAGCGTAGACCTCGGTCTTGAATACGTCCTTCAGCAGTGCAAATCCACCCGCCATGTCGCCATAGAGCGTGGCATACCCGCACGCCATCTCAGACTTGTTCCCAGTGGCGACGACCAAATGCCCGTAGCGGTTTGAAATCGCCATCAGCAGGTTGCCGCGTGCGCGGGCCTGGAGGTTTTCTTCCGCCAAGCCCTCTTCCGTCTGTCCGAATGCGGATTCAAGGGCCTCGATATAAGCGTCCTGGATGTGCTTTATGGGCGCTTCGATCAATTTGATGCCGAGAGCTTGCGCAAGTGCGCCGGCGTCGTCTCGCGAGCCCGGGGACGTGTACACCGACGGCATCGAGACTCCGAGGACGCAATCGGCCCCCAGCGCGTCGACCGCTATGACGGCCGTTAGCGCTGAATCGATTCCTCCAGATAGCCCTACGACCACCTTCTTGAAGCCGTTCTTGTTCACATAGTCGGCCAATCCTAGACAAAGGGCTCGGTAGATCTCCGCCTCCTCAGAGAGTGCCTCTGTCACAACACCTCGGGTTCCATGCTCGGGCGCCGGAGGAAGCGCGACTTGGATTCGACGAACCGGCGCGCCGGACGACCCGGCCCTCACTCCATCGCCATGGCCCAACGGCACGTCGACGACCGCAAAGTCCTCTTCGAACTGCTTGAGGCGCGCCAGCAGTCGCCCGTCGGGAGAGATGACAATCGAACTGCCGTCGAAGACAAGCTCGTCTTGACCGCCGACGGTATTGACGTAGACGATCGAAGCGCCGGCGCGCCGGGCCCGATCCGCCAGCATGGCGGTGCGTTCGTCCAGTTTGTTCTTGTCGTACGGGGAAGCATTGATGTTGATGACGATCTGTGCCCCCGCCTGCCCTTGTTGCACCACAGGCCCCTCTTCACTCCAAGCGTCCTCGCATACACTGACGGACAAAAGCGCCTCAGGGGTCTCAAGCAGCAGATGATCGTCACCGGGCTGAAAGTAACGGCGCTCGTCGAAGACTCCGTAGTTCGGCAACAGGTGCTTGTGGTAGACGCCCACAACTTGACCCCGCTGGCAGACGGCGGCGGCATTGAAAAGACAACCGTTTCTCGAGTCGACAAAGCCGATCACGGCCGGCGCATCGCCGCTCGATGACGCAACCAGCTCCAGGGCTGCCTGGTTGGCCTCGATGAACGAGGCCTTTAGCAACAAGTCGTCGGGAGGGTAGCCGGTGAGGGCGAGCTCCGGCAGAACGATGGCCTGCGCCCCTAGATCCTGGGCCCGGCTCATCGCCACCTGGATGCGCTCCACGTTGCCGTTGATGTCGCCCACTACGGGATTGATCTGCGCAAGCGCCACCGTAACCATGACAGCAAGACTACCGGCGTCGGGCTGCGGAGCACCTCCGTCCGAATGGCTTGTTACCTGCCGGTAATCCGGGCGGGCTAGTCTTCAGGACGTGGAGAGGCAGCGAGATTACGTCTTGCGAACCGTCGAGGAGCGCGGCATTCGGCTTGTGTGGCTGTGGTTCACCGACGTTCACGGGTTCCTCAAGACCTTCGCAGTCACGTCGGAGGAGCTCGAACAGGCATTCGATGAGGGTATCGGCTTCGACGGCTCGGCCATAGAGGGCTTCGCCCGGGTACAGGAGTCGGACATGCTCGCCCGCCCCGACGCGGGCACTTTCCAGATTATGCCGTCGCAGAGCTCGGGCCGGCCGTCCCAGGGGGCCCAGTACGGCGGCTCTGGGGGACCCCCTTTCCGGCAGGAGGCCTCGGAGGGCGGAGTCGCTCGTATGTTCTGCGACATCCACACCCCCGATGGGCGCCCATACCGAGGCGACCCGCGCTTCGTCCTCAGGCGAAACCTGGAAAAAGCCGCCGGAAGGGGATTTACCTTCTACGTCCATCCAGAGATGGAGTTCTTTCTCTTCAAGAGCCCCCAGGACCCTTCCCCCATCGATGCCGGTGGCTACTTCGATCTGACACCGCTGGATCACACCCAGGAGTTGAGGCGCGACACGGTCGGAGTGCTCGAGCGCATGGGCATCCCGGTGGAGTTCTCCCACCACGAGGTCGCTCCGTCACAGCACGAGATCGACCTTAGGCATGCAGATGCGTTGACGATGGCCGACTCGGTGATGACCTATCGCTTGATCGTCAAACAAATGGCTGCCGAACGTTCGATGTATGCAACCTTCATGCCCAAGCCCTCTACTGGGTTGTCCGGCAGCGGTATGCATACCCATATGTCACTGTTCGAGGGTGATCAAAACGCCTTCCATGACTCTTCGGACGACTATCACCTTTCGAAGGTGGCCAAGTCTTTTCTGGCGGGTTTGCTGGTGCACGCGCGCGAGATCACGGCCATCACTAACCAGTGGGTCAACTCTTACAAGCGGCTCATCACCGGACCTGGGTACCCGGTGCCCGAAGCGCCGGTGTATGTCTGCTGGGGGCGTCACAACCGTTCTGCGCTCATAAGAGTCCCGATGTACAAGCCGCGCAAGGATCAGTCCACTCGTATCGAATTCCGCTCACCCGACCCGGCCTGCAATCCCTATCTTGCTTTCTCGGTGATCCTTGCGGCCGGGCTCGAGGGCATCGATCAAGGATACGAGTTGCCGCCTGAAGCGACCGACAACATCTACGAGATGACCGACATGGAGCGGCGCGCCCGGCAGATCGTTCAACTCCCCGGGAGTCTCCACGAGGCGTTGCTAGAGATGGAAGATTCCGAGCTCGTCGCCGAGGCTCTCGGCGAGCAGGTATTCGAGTACCTGCTACGCAACAAGCACACCGAGTGGAACGATTACAAGTCCTATGTGTCGCCCTACGAGATCAGCCGTTACCTGCCGATCCTGTAAGCGCCGATCTAGGGCGCGGCGCCACGAAGCCACAGATCCCTATCCGTAGCGCTTTCTGGTTGCCGGCAACCTCGTGGCGCCGACCCAGCGGGGGCCCCAGTAGTAGCGATCCCTGAGCGACTGAACTCTTACACCACCAGAAGAAGTCGTCGATATGAATTTGCCGCGGCCGATGTAGATGCCGGAGTGGCCGACGCGAGCGCTGGTCGTCTTATGGAACACAAGGTCGCCTTTCCGAAGGTGCCCGCGTTGCCAGATGCGCTTGAATCTCGGCTTCTTCGCCAAATTGAACTGATCTATTGCACGGCGTGGGAGCGCCCCGCCGTGACCGTTGTAGGTCCAGCTTGTCAACCCAGAGCAGTCGAAACCGCTGGGCGAGGAGCCACCATAGACATATGGTGCACCGAGCTGCTTGAAAGCGCGTTTTTTGATGTGACGTCGCTCTTTACGAAACTTGGCCAGTCCGTGAGCACTCACGGGTGATGTTGCTGCGTATGACGCTGTGATGCCAACCACCAACGCAATGAACACAGAAACCATTCGCGTTGGGTACAGGCGCGTACAGATAGCCCTCAACCGCTCACCTCCCACTCGATGACGCTCTGCTTCGAGAGCGATCCCGGATTGCGCCTTCCGGCGCAAGGGAGGTAACTTAGTAAGGCAATCAAGGAGCGTCTATAGAGGTGGAGCAGAAGACGGGCCGTCCTTTTCTCTGCCGTGCTCACAACCGCGAGGTCTTGGGGGGCTGATAGCCACTGGACGCGCGGAAGTGGTGAAGCGAGGGGAACGGGATACCCTTGGTTCTCCATGGATGCGCGTGAACGGGTCTTGAGAGACGCGAGCACATCGCTGGCCACCTTCATCGCGTCGGATCCCACAGCCCAAGCATTGATCGTCGAAACGCCGGATCTGCCCACGCGTGGCGGTTACGCGGCGATCGCAGAGGCGGCGGCAGCCCACGGTGGTATGGCATTCCTCAGATTGGAGAAGCGCCGCCGGCTCGCCCAGATCGCGGCCTTTGACCTGTGTGGGGAAGTCTCGCTCGAGGAGGTTGCGGCCGCTCTGAGCAACCTCGCGGGCGCGTGGCTCGAGGTGGCCCTCAGCCACTTGCATGCGCCCGAGGGCATGGCGGTGATCGGAATGGGGAAGCTGGGGGGCCGAGAGCTCAACTACGCCTCCGACATCGATCTAATCTACGTGACCGAGGAGGATCTTCCCGGAGCCACCAAGGCAGCGTCCTCGCTGTCGGCGGAGTTGGGACGGCCGTCACCTCAAGGGCAGTCTTTTCGGATCGATTTGAATCTTCGTCCCGAGGGCCGCAGCGGCGCGCTCGTCCGTTCGGTTGACGGCTGCATCGAGTACTACACGCGCTGGGCGCAACCTTGGGAGCACCAGGCCCTCATCAAGGCGGGATTGGTGGCGGGCAATGTCTCTGTCGGGACAGAGTTTGTCGACAGGACTCGCCCGCTGGTCTATCCGTCCGACGTCTCACCCGAACGGATTGCCAGCATCCGCAGAATGAAAGAGCGTATCGAGAGCCATGCGGCTCGCTCCCTTCGTTACCGCAAGCCGGATGCCGCCGACGTCAAGCTTGGCCCGGGAGGCATAAGGGACATAGAGTTCTCGGTGCAACTGCTCCAGTTGGTGCACGGTGGATCCGATGACCTGGTGCGCCGTCCGAACACCCTCGAGGCGATCGCCGCATTGGCGGCTGGCGGCTACGTAGCAGAGGATGACGGCATTGCACTGTCGGAGGCTTACCGGTGGCTCAGAAGCGTTGAGCACAGGCTGCAGTTGTGGCAAGAGCGCCAGGTGCACAGACTGCCGGACAAGGAGAGCGATCGAGCGCGCATCGCGCGATCCATGGGTTTCCGTGACACAGTCGATCGAAGTGTCGCAGCGAACTTCGATGCTGCGCACCGGCGGATTCTGAGCGACGTACGTTCCCGATTCGAGAAGCTCTTCTACAGGCCCATGATCGAGTCGCTCGCAGATGCGACGGGCACTCGGCTGTCGGAAGAGGCTCTTCGAGAACGGTTGAGGGTGCTGGGCTTCCGGGATGCCGAAAGGGCCGCCAGGAACCTCGGGAAACTTGTCTCCGGCATCTCGAGACGCGCCGTGTTGTTGCGTTTGCTCACCCCGGCGATGTTGCGGTTCCTGGCTCGAACTCCGCTTCCGGATGGAGGGTTGCTGGCGTTCTTGCGCTTGAGCGAGCGGTTGGAGGAGCGTCCGGCGATGCTGGGCAAGTTTCGGGACAATCCACCAGGGCTTGAGTTTCTTGCAGCCGTTTTGGGGAGTGGACGGGTGCTGGGGGAGTTGCTCGAGCATGTCCCCGAGGAGCTGGCCACGATCGCGGCACATGGGATGGGCCCGGCCGCCGACGTCTCCGATCGTGTACTCAAGGACAGGGATCGATTGGTGGATGAAGCCCAGGCGTCGCTTGCCTGGCGGGAGCCCGAAGGCCGGCTCCAGGGGCTGCGCCGGTTCAAACGCAGGGCGATGGTGGGGGTGGCGCTGGCCGATCTTGGGGGTGAGATCGATACGACCGATATCGGCAGAGGGCTCGCGCATCTTGCCGATGCCTGCCTCGAAGCGGCCCTCGAGGGTGTGCAGGGCTCGTTTGCGGTCATCGGGATGGGCAAGCTGGGGGGGCGGGAGCTCAACTACTCCTCCGATATCGATGTCGTGCTCGTACATGACATGGACCCTTCACTAGCGGTCACGGTAGGTGAAGGATTGGTGAGGGCGGTCGGCGACGTCACTCCGGAGGGGCGGACCTGGCGCATCGACTTGGGCCTTCGCCCTGAGGGCAAAGACGGCGCTCTGGTGAGATCTATCGATTCTTCATTGGAGTACTATCATCGCTGGGCGCAGCCCTGGGAGCACCTGGCGTTGATCAAGGCGCGTGTTGTAGCGGGCGACCATAGGCTGGGGCAGCGGTTGGTGGATGGGACGAGATCGCTTGCTTGGCCTGAGACTCCGCCACCGGGGGCGATCGGCGAGATCCGCCATCTCAAGGCGCGCATGGAAAAGGAGCGCATCCGTCGAGGCACCGACGCCCGTCTGAACATCAAGTTGGGACCCGGTGGTATCTCGGATATAGAGTTCGCCACTCAGCTTCTCCAGTTGCAGAATGCTCATAGGTTGCCTGCGCTGCGCGTGACGGGGACAATGGAGGCGCTGGAGGCCGCCGCGAAGGTTGGCGTGCTCCCGATTGACGATGCCTCCATCCTGATCGACGCCCTTCGTTTCCTGACGACGCTCAGGAACCGGATGTTCTTCATGACCGGCCATCCGGTCGACGTGCTTCCCTCGAAGCTCGAGGATCTAGAGGCACTCGGTGTGGCGTTGGGCTTTTCGTACCAGCCGTTGCAGGAGCTGCAAGAAGCTCACCTTCGAACCACCAGACGCGCACGCAGGGTAGCCGAGAAGTTGATCTACGGTTAGAGGGGCGCTGTACATGCCCCTCGGCGCTACCAGTCGTCGCCGCGCCGACCTTCGCACGAAAGCGACGCGGTGGGGTCGAGGTCCTTGCTTGGGCCGAAGCGAAGGACCATTACACCGTCATCCTCTTCTTCTGTACGGACCGCTGCCGAGCCGCGCCGAACGTAGGTAGGGCCGAGCCATCTTTCCCATCCAAAAGCCGCGTAGAATTTGTGATAGCCGGTCGAGAGGGCACCCATCTCGAATTCGCCGCGTATCAGCTCCGAGGCTTCGGCCATCGCAACGGAGCCGAGCCCTTCTCTCTGTCTCTCGGGAGCAGTCCCCACGCCTTCGACATAGCCGGCGTTGAGAGGTCGATCCGCCACTTCGAGGACCCGCGGAACCACCGCCACATGCGTGAGAGCCGCCCCGCCGTCGGCGACGACGACGTGCCACCCGCCGAGGGTGTGCTCCCAATCCTCCTCTGAGAAGTCCCCTCCGAAAGCCTGGGCGAGGAGGCGCCGAATCGCCATCAAGAGGTCCCCGGATGCCTCCGCCGTGGTGAACTTGAGGACGTCAGGCACGAGGCAAGCTGGGTTCAGGAAGCCATGCGGTTTAGATGTCGTAGTAGAGGTAGAACTCCCACGGGTGTGGACGCAACCGAAGCTCATCGACCTCGTGAACCCGTTTGTAATCGATCCAGGTGTCGACTACGTCCTGTGTGAAAACGCCGCCTTCGAGAAGAAAGTCGTGGTCGTCTTCCAGGGCAATCAAGGCCTCTTCCAACGAACCGGGGACCTGTGGGACCGCCGCAAGCTCCTCGGGGGGGAGGTCGTAGAGATCTTTGTCCACCGGCTCCCTCGGCTCCATCTTGTTCTTGATTCCATCCATCCCTGCCATCAACATCGCGGAGAAGGCGAGATAGGGGTTGCAGGATGCGTCGGGGCAGCGGAACTCGAGACGCTTAGCCTTCGGCGATTTGGAATACACGGGGATGCGGACGGCCGCAGATCGGTTTCTCTGTGAGTAGACGAGATTGACCGGCGCTTCGTAACCCGGAACCAACCGCTTGTAGGAGTTCGTGGTTGGGGCGCACAAGGCCAGCAGTGCAGGCGCATGAGCCAGCAACCCCCCGATGTAATAGCGCGCTACATCGGCAAGCCCCGCATAGCCAAGCTCGTCGAAGAACAAAGGTTCGTCGTCTTTCCACAGCGACTGGTGTACGTGCATCCCCGAACCGTTGTCCTGGAATATCGGCTTGGGCATGAAGGTGACGGTCTTGCCGTGTTGCAGGGCGACGTTCTTGACCACATACTTGTAGAGCAGCAACCGGTCGGCAATCGAGAGCAGAGGGGCAAAGCCCATGTCTATCTCCGCCTGGCCTGCGGTTCCGACCTCGTGATGATGCACCTCGACCGGGATGCCGAGCTCACGGAGCCGGAGCGTCATCTCCGAGCGCATGTCCTGGTAGTGGTCCATCGGGGGCACCGGAAAATAGCCTTCTTTGTACCGGGGCTTGTATCCGAGGTTGTGCCCTCCCTCTTCGGCGCCTGAGTTCCATGCCCCCTCGACCGCATCGACGTGGTAGAAGCCCGAATGCTGGTTCTGGTCGAAGCGGATCGAGTCGAATATGTAGAACTCTGCTTCGGGTCCGAAGTAGGCGGTATCCGCCACGCCCGAACCGGTCAGGTAGTCCTGTGCTTTCTTGGCTATGTAGCGCGGATCGCGGGAGTAGAACTCGCCGGTAAGTGGGTCTTTTACGAACGCGTTGATGATCATCGTCGGATGTGTGCGGAATGGATCCATCACCGCGGTGTCCGGGTCCGCCGCCAGGAGCATGTCGGATTCCTGGATCTCCTGGAAGCCCCGGATGGACGAACCATCGAAGCCCAATCCCTCCTCGAAGGCATCCTCCGACAATTCCTCGAAGGGCAGAGAGAAGTGCTGCATGAGCCCGGGAAGATCCGAGAACCGGATATCGACGAACTGGGCGCCGTGTTCCCGGCCCAGCTTGATGGCGTCCGACGGACTTGCTGCCATTTGTTCCTCCTCTGGCCTCTGTTCTCGTGGCCTCAGTTCTCGCCTGTCTATAGTTTCATCTCAGGGTAGGGATGGGCGGTTTCCCCTTGATTTCGGGGGTGTAACAGTGAGGTTAAGCGCCGAGCGTGGGACATCGGAGCACCGCAGCCTCGAGGCCGGATCGGAGGGGATGGGCCCGGCCGGCGGCGTCCGGTCCAGGGGCCCTGGATCGGCGCCGATTTTGCGATGTTCCCGCCACGGTGGCGGTCTGTGGCCCCTGCGCCGGCTTGGCATGCCTTCCCTACCCATGGCTTACCCTTGGAATTCGTCCACGAATACGGAGTGATAAGAGCATGGCGACTCCCACGCCCGAAGAGATTTCGGCGATCCTCGGCCAGATCCAGGACCCCCAGCTTCACAGGGGCCTGAACGAGCTGCGGATGATCCGCAGAGTCGACATCGATGGCGTCAATGTCCGGACGGTGGTTGCCCTCACGATCGACGGGTCGCGCCTCGGGGACTACTACCTCGAGGTCATCCCCGCAAAGCTCCGAAACCGCTGGCCCGAGCTGGGCGCGATCGACGTCGAGCTCACCACCATGACCGAAGCGGAGCGCGAGGCGGTCATCGCCAAAGTGCGCAAGGAAACTCCTGCGCCGTTCGGCGATGAGGATTCCCGGACCAACGTCATCGCAGTCGGTTCCGGCAAGGGCGGGGTGGGTAAGTCGACCACGACCGTCAACCTCGCCGCTTCGTTGGCCGCGCTCGGCCACAGCGTTGGTCTCGTGGACGCCGACGTCTGGGGCTTCTCGGTTCCGCGCATGCTTGGCGTCGACGACAAGCCTACGGTGGTCGCAGACACCATCATGCCGCCGGAGGCTTTCGGCGTGAAGGTCGTTTCCATCGGCCTGTTTACGACGGAAGACAACCCCGTGATGTGGCGCGGGCCAATGCTGCACAAGGCGCTGCAGCAATTTCTGAGCGACGTCCATTGGGACGATCCGGACTATCTGCTCGTTGATCTGCCTCCCGGCACCGGCGATGTCTCCATGTCGATCGCGCAGTTCTTGCCCGGCGCAGGCATGATCATTGTGACCACGCCTCAGGCAGTAGCGGAGAAGGTCGCGCAGAGAGCCGGCTTCATGGCGGAGAAGACCGGTCTCAAGCTGCGGGGTGTCGTCGAGAACATGTCCTATTTTCGCGGCAATGACGGCGTCGTATATGACATCTTCGGATCAGGCGGCGGCGCTACGCTTGCGAAGCGACTGGGTGTCCCGCTGCTCGGCAGCATCCCCATCGATTCGCAACTGCGCCAACTCGCTGACAGCGGTACGCCGATTGTGTTGGGCGCTCCCGACAGTGAGGTGGCACAGGCGCTCGAGACGACGGCGAAGGAGATCCTGAACTTGCTCCCCCCCAAACCGAAGAGGGCGCGCCGCGTCTCGCTTCCACTGCGGGGAGGCTCGTAGACACGTGGCGCAGGTGACGGTCGCCCCGCAGAGCCTGTTCGACGAGTTCGGTACTCATGTAGATGCGGTCGGCGCGGAGCAGCGCGCCGCGGCGCTCGCTACCCGTTCGATCAAGCGGGCGTCGAAGCTGTGGGCTCTCGAACTGGCCATTCGGTGCTGCGATCTCACAACCCTCGAAGGCGCGGACACGCCAGGCAAGATCCGGGCGCTTGCGTCCAAGGCGATGCGGCCGGCGCCCACCGATCCCTCCATCCCGCACGTCGCGGCTTTGTGCCTCTATCCCAGCCTCGTGAAGATCGCAGCCGAGGCCCTGAGGGGCTCGGAGGTAGCAGTTGCTTCGGTTGCGACCGCCTTTCCCTCGGGACAGGCGCCTCTCGCGACGCGCCTTGAAGAGATTGAGGCTGCAGTCGCGGACGGCGCCGGCGAGATCGACATCGTGATCAGCCGTGGTGCTTTTCTCGCCGGGCGGTTCGACGACGTGCACGACGAGATTATTCGGTCCAAAAAGGCCTGCGGCGACGCGCACCTCAAGGTCATTCTCGAGACGGGCGAGCTCGGATCCTACGGAGCCATAAGGCGGGCCTCGCTCATCGCGATGGTGGCGGGAGCGGACTTCATAAAGACCTCCACCGGCAAGATGGCACCGGCATCCACCCTGCCGGTGGCCCTGGTGATGGCCGAATCCATCCGGGATTACGCGGACATGACCGGGCGCGCCGTGGGCCTCAAGGTTGCAGGGGGGATCCGCTCGTCCAAGGACGCCATCCGCTACCTGGTCATCATCCACGAGACGCTGGGCGACGAGTGGCTCGATCCGGGACGTTTTCGCATCGGTGCGTCATCGCTCCTCAACGATCTGTTGATGCAGATCGACAAGCAGCGCACCGGTGTGTACTCCGACCCCGACCGTTACACGCTGGACTGACGCGTGGCCTGGGACTACGCACCGGCGCCCGAATCAACAGACATCGTGTCGATCGATGACACCTATGGGTTGTTCATCGGCGGTGACTTCACCGACCCGGCGTCGCAGGGATACGTAAAGACGATCAATCCTGCGACCGAGGAGGTGCTCTCGGCGATAGCCCAAGCCGATGCCGCAGATGTCGACAGGGCGGTGGGGGCGGCGCGGGCGGCGTTCGAGCCATGGTCGGGCTTACCGGCATCCGATCGCGCCAAGTACCTGTTCCGGATCGCGCGCGTCATGCAGGAGCGAAGTCGCGAGCTCGCCGTGCTCGAAACGATGAACGGCGGCAAGCCGATCAGGGAAAGCCGCGACATCGATGTTCCGTTGGCCGCCGCCCATTTCTTCTACTACGCCGGGTGGGCTGACAAGCTGGAATATGCGTTTGCCGGACGGCGCGCCGAACCTCTCGGTGTCGCGGCCCAGGTGATCCCGTGGAACTTTCCTCTGCTTATGCTGGCGTGGAAGATTGCCCCCGCTCTCGCGGCCGGCAACACGGTTGTGTTGAAGCCTGCCGAAACCACCCCCCTCACGGCTCTTGCGTTTGCATCCATCTGCGACCAGGCGGGCGTCCCTCCTGGAGTCGTCAACATCATCACCGGGCCAGGGGAGACCGGCGCCATGCTGGTGCGGCACCCGGACGTCGACAAGGTAGCATTTACTGGCTCTACCGACGTTGGTAAGGACATACAAAGGGCAATCGCAGGGACGGCCAAGCACCTTACGCTCGAGCTTGGGGGTAAAGCGGCTAACATCGTCTTCGCGGATGCGGCGCTCGATCAAGCGGTGGAGGGGATTGTGAACGGCATCTTCTTCAACCAAGGCCATGTTTGCTGCGCCGGGTCGCGACTGTTGGTGCAGGAGCCGGCGTTCGAGCAGGTAATGGCGAAGCTAAAGAGGCGACTGGGTACCCTGCGCCTCGGGGACCCGCTCGACAAGAACACAGACATCGGCGCAATCAACTCGCGCGCACAGCTCGACAAGATCAACAGCCTGGTCGACACGGGCGTGGACGAGGGCGCGGAGCTCTATCAAGCGTCGTGCGACCTGCCCGAACGTGGATTCTGGTTCCCTCCTTCGGTGTTCACCGGCGTGTCGCAATCACATCGCATTGCGCAGGAGGAGATCTTCGGACCGGTTCTGTCGGTGCTGACCTTCCGCACACCAGAGGAGGCCGTCGAGAAGGCGAACAACACCCCGTACGGTCTCTCGGCCGGCGTGTGGACCGAGAAGGGGTCACTGATCCTGTGGATGGCCGACCGTCTGCGGGCCGGAGTTGTATGGGCCAACACCTTCAACCGCTTCGATCCTGCAAGTGCTTTCGGTGGCTACAAGGAGTCGGGCTTCGGACGCGAGGGCGGGCCTCAGGGTTTGTCTGCATACGTGAGGCTGACCGGGCCGTGAGAGACCGCCTCGATGTGCGCAAGACCTACAAGCTCTTCATAGGCGGGGCGTTTCCTCGCTCCGAGTCGGCGCGCTCCTACGAGGTGATCTCGCACGATGGCGCGTTTCTGGCAAATGCGTCGCGGGCGTCGCGCAAGGATGTCAGGGATGGCGTTGCGGCAGCCCGTGCAGCCTGGCCTTCGTGGAGTGGATTGACCGCCTACAACCGCGGCCAGATCCTCTATCGCGTTGCCGAGGTCATGGAGTCCCGGCGCGCCGAGCTGGTCGAACAGGTCCGGCGCGCGGAGGGCGATGCGAACCCTGCCGGGCAGGTCGACGGCGCCATCGACACGTGGGTCTGGTACGCCGGGTTGACCGACAAGCTGGCTTACATAGCCGGCGGCCTCAATCCCGTTGCGGGCCCCTACTTCAACATCACGGCGCCTGAATCGACCGGAGTGGTCGGAATGGTGGCGCCGGAGCGGCCCTCGCTCGCCGGACTGGTCGAACGTCTTGCTCCGGCGCTGTGCGGCGGCAACACCGTCGTTGCGATCGCCTCCCAGGCTCACCCTCTGGCGTCGGTAACCGCAGCCGAATGCTTAGCTACCTCGGACGTGCCGAAGGGGGTGGTGAACCTCCTCTCCGGCCACAAGGACGAGCTCGTACCGGTGGTTGCATCGCACCTGGATGTCGACGCGCTGGACGTGACTGGGGTGGGTGAGGAATCAGTCGCAGACGCCGAACAGGCTGCCGCACGGAACGTCAAGCGGATCGTGCGGTCTCAGGGTGCACGGAGCCCTTATGAAGCGACTGCGTTCATGGAGCTGAAGACCGTCTGGCACCCCAAGGGAGCGTAGCCCTCGGCATTTTCACGGGTCTCCGTTGGAGATTCGTCAAGACGAGCGATCAACTGCGCTCGACTTGCGCTCGAGGTCTCGTCGGATCTTGTCCCGTCCACCGTCCGCGTCCACCTTGCTTCGCCCACCAGGACCGCCTCTCGTGATCTCCCGCCAGCACCACGGCGTCGATCTCGTTGGGGTCATCCTCGCGGCGGGACCAGAAGCGCCCAACGGCAACGATGCCTGGACCGAGCTCCCC
>JALZIQ010000085.1 GCA_030860205.1 Actinomycetota bacterium
CGGTGATCCTGGTGCTGATGCGCGTGCCCCGCGGCAGGGTGGGATGGAAGGTCGCCATACCCCACGAGTAGCCCCGGCCAGGGGCTTCCTCGGCCTTGGCGAACGCGCTGCCGAGCATCACGGCGTCAGCCCCGCAGGTTATGGCCTTCGCCACGTCCCCGCCGGTGCGCATCCCGCCGTCGGCGATCACGTTGACGTACTCGCCGGTCTCCAGGTAGTGGCGCATCCGTGCTGCGGCGGCGTCGGAGACGGCGGTCGCCTGCGGCACCCCGACCCCTATGACGCCGCGGGTCGTGCAGATGCGGCCGGGGCCCACGCCCACCAGCACGCCGACAGCGCCCGTCCGCATGAGGTGCAGCGCCGTCGAGTAGCTCGCGCAACCGCCGACGACGACGGGGACGTTCAGGGCCGGCACGAACTCCATCAGGTTCAGGGGCTCGACCGTGCGGGAGACGTGTTCGGCGGAGACGACGGTGCCCTGGATCACGAGCACGTCCAGCCCAGCCTCTATGGCGGCCCGATGGTAGCGCTCGACGCGCTGGGGCGTGAGGGAGGCGGCGGCTATGACGCCGCGGTCCTTTATCTCCTGGACGCGACGGAAGATGAGCTCTTCCTTGATGGGCTCGGCGTAGAGCTCCTGCATGACGCGGGTGGCCTTGTGCTCCGGCAGGCTCGCGATCTCCTCGAAGACCGGGCCCGGGTCCTCGTAGCGGGTCTGCAGGCCTTCGAGGTTCAGGACGGCGAGGCCGCCGAGGTCCCCGATCATGCCGGCCGTCGCCGGGTCCACGGCCGCGTCGAGCGCCGAGGCGAGGCACGGCAGGTCCAGGTGAAGGTCTCCCAATGACCAGGAGATGTCTATGTCTTCCGGGTCGCGGGTACGGCGACTCGGCACTATGGCGATCTCGTCCAGCCCGTAGGCCCGACGCGCCGTCTTCCCTCTCCCTATCTCAATGTCCATCGGCTTACCAGGGCTCCTTTCGGCTCTTTACGAGCAAGCACAATAAAGCCCACGGGGAACGCGCCCCGTGGGCTTCTGTTAACTTTTTTGCTGACCGCTGCAAATCCAGTTAATGCTACACCGCGACGGGCGAGGTGGTCAAGCAGCGGTCCGTCCCTTTAGAACAACGGTATGATCCCCAGAAGGGCCAATACCACTATCACAAGGATGACCACCACGATGATGGTCACCAGATTATTGCCGCCCAAGAGCCCTCCCTAAGTACCTACTCGGATCAATGAGCCGGTATTAGAGAAGACGCGACAGCAGCAGTATGGCCACGATCACCAGAATAATTACCACAAGTATCGGTATGAGTCCGCCCCGCATGTCCTCACCTCCCTAGATGCTTTATCCCAGAATGAACGGCAAACCGAGCACGATCAACAGGACAACGACCAGAACAACGACCATGATGCCGAGTCCCCTGCCTATCTCTCCTCCCCTCTGTTCCCGGTCCCAGTCACCGACTAGCGCCAATATATACCCCTTGAGACGCCTGCGAAACTGCGGGGGTTACAGCGAGCAACCTCGACCGGCGGCGTATCCGACGACCGCAAGCGTGTGTTAGCTAGGGGGGAAGCGCTTCCCGCGGCCACCGCGAGAACACACCCTGGCCATGCGCGATGACTCTCTCGCGCCGGCGTAGTTGTTCCCCGCGACTTTGCCGTTGACCTGTGCTCCGTAAACGATAGCGACGATCCCGGTGATAACTCCCAGGAAGGGGAAGAAGAGCGTGAAAGGGGAAAGGACGAAACAAACCAGGGTCAACAGAACTGCCTGAACAAGATAGTTGGGAATGTTGGGGACGGACGCGCCCAGGCCGGCCGCCGACCCGGCAGAGAAACCGGCACCCTCGGTGTTCGGGGACGGCACTTGTACGTTCGGAGTCTGTATCCTCCGCAGTTCGGCGCCGCAACTCACGCAGTACGCGGTGCCTTCTTCGTTGCGAGTACCGCAATTGGAACAGAACACCGACTTCGCTCCTCCCTTTAAACAATCCAAGAACGTTGACGAGTGGCGTCCGTTCCATTATGCGGGATTCCGGCCCCGCCGAACAGCAGCACGCCCTCGGCGGCCCGTGAACTGCACGAAAAAGCGGCGCCCCCGGAGGGACGCCGCCGAAAGAGTTCCCGTTGGGGGAACCTTACATCATGCCGCCCATGCCGCCGGCGGGCATGGCGGGCGCGGCCTCCTCGGGCTCTGCGACGACCACGTTGGTGGTGACGATGAGCGAACCGATGGAGGCGGCGTTCTGCAACGCGCTCCGGGTGACCATGGCGGGGTCGATGACGCCTGCCTTCACCAGGTCCTCGTACACGCCGGTCAGGGCGTTGAAGCCGAGGGAGTCGGCCTGGTTGCGGACCTTGTC
>JALZIQ010000100.1 GCA_030860205.1 Actinomycetota bacterium
GATGCGAGGGCGCGCCCTCTCCGCCTGCTCCTCTTCTCGCCTCTCCTCGTCGCTCACTGTGGTCGTGGTTATACTCGCTTTTGACAGCAGTGTCGCCAAGAAGGGGCCAGGACGGCCCCTCACCTCCCGGCCGGTTCGAGCCCAGTCATCTGCGAAGGCGCGTTTCGGCGGTAGTGGGGTTGTGTTGTCGCCGGTGGGCCGGCTCCATGCGGCCCGGAGTAACACACCCGGTGGCGCCGGCTCTTGGCGTCACCGGTTTTCCGCGTGGACGGCCTCGGTCGCCGGCGCACAAGGCGTGTAGATCGTCGGAAGGAGAAGCGAATAGCAACTGAGCCACGGGTCAACGATCGCATTCGCGTTCCACGGGTCCGGGTTGTGTCCGCCGAAGGCGAACAGGTTGGAATCATCGGGACACAAGAGGCGCTCGAGATGGCCTCCGAGCAGGACCTCGACCTCGTCGAGGTGGCGCCTCAAGCCGAACCTCCCGTAGCCAGGATCATGGACTACGGAAAGTACAAATACGAGCAGGCCGTGCGTCAGCGGGAGTCTCGGAAGAAGCAGACGCAGGTGACGGTCAAAGAGATGAAGATGCGGCCGAAGATCGACCGCCACGACTACGAAACCAAAAAGGGCCACGTCGAGCGGTTCTTGCGACATGGGGCGAAGGTCAAGATCACGATCATGTTCCGCGGCCGGGAGACGGCCCACACCGACCTCGGGCGGAGATTGCTGGATCGTCTTGCCGAGGATCTCTCGGAGATAGCCAAGATCGAAGCCTGGCCGAAACTGGCCGATGCACGGAACATGACTATGGTTCTGGCCCCGCAGAAGGAGGCGATTGCCCCCAAACCGGCGCCGGCTCCGAAGAAGACATCGCACAGGGACTCCGGGAGAAGCGCCCCTGAAGCCCCGGCGCCGGCGCCTGAGCCCGCGCCGGTTCCGACGAGGCGTCCGGTGAAGGTGACCCGGGCCGAAGGAGGCTAGCCATGCCGAAGATGAAGAGTCACCGCGGCGCCGCAAAGCGCTTCAAGATCTCTCCCACCGGAAAGATCATTCGCCGGCGCGCCAACGCCAACCACATACTCGAAAAGAAGTCGGCAACGCGCAAGCGGCGGCTGAACTCCCCGGCGGAGGTGGCGCCGGCGGACGCCCGCAACGTTCGCCGGTTGCTGGGCAAATAAGAGAACCGGTACAGGAGGAAGCAGATGCCACGGGTGAAAAGAAGCGTCGCCGGCAGAAAGAAGCGGCGCGCCGTCCTCAAGGAGGCCAAGGGCTACTACTCGTCGCGCGGCCATCATTACCGCGCCGCCCGCGAACAGGTGCTTCACTCGGGCGTCTACGCCTATCGTGACCGGCGCGCCCGCAAGGGCGACTTCAGAAGGCTGTGGATCACCCGCATCAACGCCGCGGCGCGCGACAACGGTCTGACCTACAGCCGCTTCATGGCCGGGCTCCGGCTCGCCGAGGTCGAGCTCGACCGCAAGATGCTCGCCGAGATGGCGGTCAACGATCCGGCGGCCTTCACGTCGCTCACCGAGGTCGCACGGCAGTCGCTCGACAAGGCGTCCTAAACGAGCGCGATAACCAGCCCGCAGAACCCGCGCGTCCAGGCGGCGCGCAAGCTTCGCCGGCGCCCGGTTCGAAAGAGCGAGGGGGCGTTCCTCGTCGAGGGCTGCCTTCTGGTGGACGACGCCCTGCGCTCGGACGCCGAGGTGCTCGAGGTCTATCTCGCCGACGACGACCATCCAATCGTGGCTCTGGCCGAGGCCTCGGGAGTCCCGGTTTGGGCCGCCTCCGACCGGGTGATTGCGGCTCTTTCCGAGACCGCCGCGCCCCAGGGGTGCGTCGCAGTCGTGCGGACACCGGAGGCGCCGCTCGAAGTCGCGGCCCGCGCCGATCTGGTGCTGGTTCTTGCGGAGGTGCGCGACCCGGGAAACGCCGGCACCCTCATCCGTTCGGCTGCGGCGATGGGAGCCGGCTGTGTGGTGGTGAGCTCGGGGGGCGTCGATGTATGGAGCTCCAAGACGGTACGGGCGTCGGCCGGTTCGGTCTGGCGTCTGCCGGTCGTCACCGAGGTGCCGCTCGACGAGACGTTGGGAGCTCTCCGCTCGTTCGGTCTGCGTGTGCTCGGGACCAACGCCCGGGCGGCCGTGCCCGTCGATCACGAGGACCTCACCGGCCGCATCGCGTTCGTGGTGGGAAACGAGTCCCGCGGGGTGGGGGAGGAGGCCCGCCGCCTCGTCGACCGCGAGGTGAGCATCCCCATGTCCCGGCGCGCCGACTCTCTCAATGCCGGAGTTGCAGGTTCGGTGTTGCTGTACGAGGCGGCGCGGCAGCGGCGGGAATCGACCCGTCTATCCTTGCGCCCAGATGAGCGCCCAGATGAATGACGACACCGAGCCCGAGGTAGCCGGGCGCTTCGCCGATGCCCGCACGCAGGGGCTGAGCGTGATCGAAGTGGCCCGTGACCTCCCCGAGCTCGCCGAGGCGAAGGTGCGGGTTCTGGGCCGTAAGTCGGCGCTGGCGAACGCACGCTCGGGGCTCCGCGGCGCGCCGGAGGAGAAGCGACGGTCGCTGGGGCTGCTCGCAAACGCCGTGCAGGCCGAGCTCGAGGCGGCGGTTGCCGCCAAGCAGAGCGCCTTCGAAGCCGCCGAGCGCGCCGCTCGCTGGGACCGGGAAGCGATCGACGGTACCCTTCCGGGAGCGGTGCCGGCCCTCGGATCGCTCCATCCCTTGACCCAGACGGTCTGGGAGATCGTCGACATATTCATCGGCCTGGGCTTCAAATTGGCCGAGGGGCCCGAGGTCGAGCTCGCCAGGTACAACTTCGACGCGCTCAACACGCCGGCCCACCATCCCGCCAGATCCCCTCAGGACACCTTCTACATCAAAGACGGCGACGAAGAGATCGTCCTCCGAACCCAAACCTCGCCCATGCAGATACGGGTGATGGAGTCTCAGGAGCCGCCCGTCTACGTCGTCGTCCCGGGGCGTTGTTATCGGCGCGACGTGGCGGACGCGACACACCTCAGCGGGTTCACCCAGATCGAAGGCCTTGCCGTGGACGAGGGAATAACAATGGGCGACCTCAAGGGGTCGCTTCAACTGGTCGCTCGGGAGATCTTCGGGCACGACCTCGATGTCAGGCTCAGGCCTCATCACTTCGACTTCACCGAGCCGTCCGCAGAGCTCGACGTTCAGTGCTTTTACTGCCGCGGCTCGGGTTGCCGCATCTGCAAACAGGAGGGATGGATAGAGGTCCTCGGCTGCGGGATGGTGCATCCCTCGCTGCTCGAGTGGGTGGGCTACGACACCCACCGATACTCGGGCTTCGCCTTCGGGATGGGACCGGAGCGAATCGCCGCCCTCGCCCACGGGGTCGGCGACATCAGGATGTTCTACGAGAACGACCTCCGCTTCCTGGATCAGTTCGGAGGGTTTCGATGAGGGTCGGCTTCAAATGGCTGGGCGAGCTGGTCGCGATCGACGCGTCACCATCGAAGATCGCGGAGCTGCTGACGTTGTCGGGGACGAAGGTGGAGGCGATCCACACGCCGGGCGAGTCGATCAAGGGTGTGATCGTCGCCGAGGTGCTCGGCATCGGCGAGCATCCCAACGCGGACAACCTGGTTCTGGTCGACGTCCGCGTCGACGACGCAGACACCAGGCGCGTCGTGTGCGGTGCTCGCAACTTCTCGGTCGGCGACCACGTGGCGCTTGCACAGGTCGGAGCCACCCTTCCCGAGATGGCGGTATCGGAGCGCGCGATCCGCGGCGAGATCAGCCAGGGCATGTTGTGCTCGGGCGCCGAGCTCGGAGTCTCCAAAGACCACTCCGGAATTTTGGTGCTGCCGCCGGACTCCGTCGCGGGCGATGAAGTGGTGACGGCGCTGGGGCTCGACGACACCGTCCTGGAGTTCGAGATCACGTTCAACCGTCCCGACTGCCTCGGCATGATCGGTATCGCGCGCGAGGTAGCTGCGCTCACAGGGGCCGAGCTCCGGATGCCCGACGCAAGCTTTGGCGTCACAACCGATATGGCATCTCCTGTGGAGGTGGAGATCCGGGACCCGTCGGGCTGCCCGCGTTACGTCGCCGGCTGCGTCGAAGGCGTGGCAACCGGGCCGTCTCCGGGCTGGATTGCGGCGCGCCTTTCCGCGGCCGGCTTGCGGCCCATCTCGAATGTCGTGGACATCACCAACTACGTGCTGCTCGAGACGGGCCACCCCATTCACGCCTTCGACGCAGCCAAGGTCGGCGACCACCACATCGTGGTCCGGCGCGCCACCGGCGGCGAGCGCATCAGGACCCTCGACGGGGTCGAGCGCACCCTGGACGCAGCCGACCTGGTGATTGCAGATCCGTCTCGTGCTCTCGCCATGGCCGGGGTCATGGGCGGCGGGGACTCGGAGGTGACGGAAGGGACCGCGGAGGTGATCGTCGAGTCGGCCTACTTCGATCCCGCGTCGGTGGCCGGAACGAGCAGGCGGCACCTGTTGCGCACCGAAGCCTCGGCCCGCTTCGAACGCGGAGCGGACTTCGATGCGGCGCCGTATGCAGCCGCCCGCGCCACGAAGCTTCTTGCGGAGCTGACCGGGGGCCGGCCGGCGGGGGAGATGACCGACGCCTATCCGGTACCACTCGAGCGCCGAAGTGTGTCCCTGGCGCCTCAAAAGACCGAGGCTCTGCTCGGCATGAGGATCCCAGCCTCCCAACAGGTTTCCTATCTCGAATCCCTGGGCTTTCGCGTGACCATGGGTGATGCCACCTTGGCTGCGGAAGCGCCGAGCTTCAGACCCGATATCCAGCGCGATGTCGACCTCATCGAGGAGGTTGCCCGGCTTGCGGGGTTCGACCGGCTTCCGTCGACGCTCCCGCGCGGCGTTGCGGGCGGGCTCGACGGCAGGCAGGCGGCGGAACGGAGGCTCTGCCGGACCCTGGCCGCCACCGGCCTGCACGAAGCGTGGACGACCTCGTGGGCTTCGGAGCGAGACCTCGATGCTCTCGGGCTCTCCGTCGATCACCCCGCCCGCAAGATGGTCGAGGTCGCCAACCCGATGTCCGATGATGAGCGCCATCTCCGGACGACGCTGCTCCCCGGTCTGCTCCGATCGGCGGCGCACAACCTGGCTCACAGGGTCGAGGACGTGGCTCTATTCGAAATCGCCCGTATCTACACTCCAACGGGAGGGCTGCCCCAGGAGCCGTTGCTGCTGGGGGCGGTCTTCTCCGGGCTTCGACGGGCGCAGACGTGGCACGGTCAAGCGGAGCGCTGGAGTTTCTGGGCCGCCAAGGGTTTGCTCGAAGCCGTGTTGACCGCCATGGGTGTGCGGGAGACGGGGTGGTCCAAGGTCACCGGGATGCCCTGGCATCCGACTCGCGCCGCCAACGTCACTGCGGGCGAGGCGACTCTCGGGACGATAGGGGAGCTCCACCCGGACGTGTGTGAGCGCTTCAGGGTGGAACAGGGGACCGTCGTCGCCGAGCTCGCACTCGGACCGCTCGTGGACGTTCAGCCGGGCCGGGTCAAGGTGCGCGATCTGCCGCGGTTCCCGGCGGCCTACATGGACCTGGCCGTGGTCGTGGAGGAGGCCGTGCCGGCGCAGACGGTCGAGACGATCATCCGCCACGCCGGAGCCCCCGAGCTCGTAGAGGTGCGGCTCTTCGACCTCTACCGCGGCGAACAGGTGCCCGAGGGCCACAAGAGCCTGGCCTACGGGCTCGAGCTCCGGGCGCCGGACAAGACCCTGACCGACGCGCAGGCGAGCGAGGTGCGTGACCGAGTCATTCGGGCACTGCACGATCAGGCCGGCGCCGAGCTCCGGGCGTAAGGGAGGCGGATGCCGCACAAGCGCGATTTCCTGTCGGTAGACGATCTGTCGCCCGCCGAGCTCGTGGGGCTGCTGGACGAGGCGGATGCCATCAAGGCCCGCCCCGAAGCCGCAACCGACCGGATCGCCGGCCGGCAGGTGTTGTTGATCTTCGAGAAGCCCTCCACGCGCACGCGCGTGTCGTTCGAAGCTGCGGTCACCTCCATGGGCGCACACGCGATCGTGCTCCGCGGCGAGGAGCTTCAGCTGGGAAGAGGCGAGACCATTGAGGACACCGGACGGGTGCTGTCCGGCTACGCAGATGCGATCGTGCTTCGGACCTTCGGGCAGGACCGGCTCGAGCTGCTGGCCGAGGCCGCCACCGTGCCCGTCGTCAACGCGCTCAGCGACTACTCGCACCCCTGTCAGGCGCTCGCAGACCTTCAGACCATCCGCGAGCGGAAGGGAACCCTCGAGGGGCTTGCGCTCGCCTACCTGGGGGACGGCAACAACGTCGCCCATTCGTTGATGTTCGCAGGGGCGAAGATGGGCATGGACGTGCG
>JALZIQ010000113.1 GCA_030860205.1 Actinomycetota bacterium
CCCCAAGGGCGGCCGCGCCCCCGGGCATAGCGCGCACCCCACGCGGACTTCGACCCCCAAGGGCGGCCGCGCCCGGGGCCCCACACCCAAGGCGGATGCCGGTATTCCAAAGCGGACTCTCCACCCCCCAGGGGCGGCGCTCCCGAGGCCCGCCCCCGGCATACGGCGCACCCACGCCGGCGCGCCCCGCCGCACGGCCGGTGACCCCGCGGGTATCTTGAGGGTCATGGATTCGACCACCATTCGCGAGCGCTTCTTCTCCTACTTCGGAGAGAGGGGCCACGCGCGCATTCCGTCCTCGTCGTTGGTCCCCGACGACCCGACCCTCCTGCTCACCAACGCGGGAATGAACCAGTTCAAGCCGTACTTTTCCGGAGAGCAGAAGCCTCCATCTCTGCGCGCCATGACGGCCCAGAAATGTTTTCGGACGCCCGACATCGACGAGGTCGGCAAGACCACCCGCCACCTGACCTTCTTCGAGATGCTCGGAAACTTCTCGTTCGGGGACTACTACAAGGCGGCTGCCTGCCCGTGGGGTTGGGAGCTCGTGACCGAGAGGTGGGGCGTCGACCCGGACAGACTGTGGGTGACAATCTTCGAGACCGACGACGAGGCGCGGGCGATCTGGGCCGATGCCGTCGGCGTCCGGCCCGAGCGCATCGTGAACCGGGGGAGAGCGCACAACTTTTGGGATATGGGGGTCGCCGGACCCTGCGGTCCGTCCTCGGAGATCTTCGTCGATCTCGGAGAGGCCTTCGGCGCGCCGTCCGAATTCGGCCCTGCGGAGAACGAGGCGCGCTACGTCGAGATCTACAACCTCGTCTTCATGCAGAACGACTGCAATGCAGCGATCGAACCGGTGTCCGAGCTGCCCCAGAAGAACATCGACACCGGTGCGGGGCTCGAGCGAGTGGCGTTCGTCCTGCAGGAGGCTTCGTCGATCTACGACACCGACCTCCTCCTCGGCATGGTTCACACCGCAGAGGAACTGACCCGTAGGACCTACGGGCGCGACACGCGCACCGATATGAGCCTCCGGGTGCTTGCGGACCACGGACGGGGGACCGCTTTCCTGATCGCCGACGGAGTCCTCCCGTCGAACAAAGAGCGAGGGTACGTGCTCCGGCGCGTGATGCGGCGGGCGGTGCGGCACGCCCGTCTGCTGGGCCGTGAAGACCCCGTCCTGCCGGCCCTGGTCGAGTCGGCTATCACCCTGATGGGTGACGCCTATCCGGAGCTGAGGCAGAGCCGCGATCTTATAGTCGAGGTGGCGGCGCGCGAAGAGGAGCGATTTGGCGCGGCGCTCAAACAGGGCCTGACCCTGCTCGAGACCGAGATCGCAGGCACACAGGCAAGCGGTGGGTCGTCCCTCCCCGGTGAGGTCGCTTTCCGGCTGCACGACACCTTCGGGTTCCCGGTCGAGCTCACCACCGAGCTTGCGGGTGAAGCCGGGGTCCCCGTAGACGTGGCCGAATTCGAGTCGCTCATGGCAGGCCAACGCTCGCGCGCGCGTGCGGCGCGCACTACACAGGGGCAGGAGAGCACGGGCGACCTGTTTGCACCGATGCTCGAAGAGCACGGGGCCACCGACTTCCTCGGCTATGAGCACCTGAGCACCCCGGCGCGCATTATTGGGATTTTCGACGGAGTCGAACCTGTCTCGGCCGCAAGCGAGGGCGAAGAGGTCGACATCGTGCTGGACCGCACGGCCCTCTACGCCGAGGGCGGGGGCCAGGTGGGCGACCGCGGATTGATCCAGAGCACGTCGGGCGCCGCGGCGGTGACCGACACCCGCCGCTTCGTGCCCGGGCTGAGCGCGCATCATGCGACGGTGCGCTCGGGCGAGCTCAAAGCCGGGGACGAGGTCGAGGCGATCGTGGACCCGGCGTGGAGATCCGGATCGCAGCGGGCACACACGGCCACCCACATACTTCACTGGATCCTGCAGAACAGGCTCGGTGAACATGCCCGCCAGGCCGGTTCGCTCGTCGAGCCGGGGCGGCTTCGATTCGACTTCAATCACTTCGATGCACTGGGCGGTGCGCAGATCGGGGATATCTCGGACGAGCTTCAGGAGCGCGTGCTGATCGACGACCCGGTGCGCGCCTTCGAAACCAGCTTGGATTTTGCGAAGTCGATCGGTGCGATGGCGATCTTCGGTGAGAAGTACGGCGAATTCGTACGCGTGGTCGAGGTAGGCGAGTACTCCAAGGAGTTGTGCGGAGGGACGCACGTGCCCCACACGAGCTCGGTTGGGGTCGTCGTTGTCACTGGCGAGTCGTCGGTGGGCGCCAACCTCCGCCGTATCGAAGCGCTGGTCGGACACGAGGGCCTCCACCATCTCGCGCGGCGCGCTGCAACACTCGAGCGCGCCGCCGAGTTGTTGAAGACAAGCCCTGATGAGGTGGCCGAAAGGATAGAGCGGCTGCTCACCACGCAGAAGGACATGGAACGTCGCCTGACCGAGGTCGAACGCCAGGCTGCCGAGACCGAAGCGGCCGCCCTGGCGCAATCCGCAGTGGAGCTCGATGGTTCACGTCTGGTGGTTGCGCGCCGGGACGAAGGCGTCGATGGACTTCGTTCGCTCGCGCAGATCCTCAAAGGGCGGTTGGGCTCCTCGGTGATCGTTTTGGGCGCTGCGTCGGCCGGCAAAGCGAATCTCGTTGGAGCGGTGAGCAGGGACCTGACCGCACGCGGCTTGTCGGCGCGCGACCTCCTTGCTCCCGGCGCGGCACTGCTCGGGGGAGGCGCCGGCGGCAAACCCGAGCTCGCCGTGTCCGGCGGCCCGGCGTCCGACCGGCTGTCCGATGCAATGGAGGCAGTCGAGCGTGCGGCACGCGACGCCCTGCTCGCCAGGTGATACTCGGTGTCGATCCGGGACTCAGAAGGGTGGGGCTGGCGGTCGCCGATGAAGAAACGCGTGTGGCGCTGCCGTTCGACGT
This sequence comes from Actinomycetota bacterium, assembly GCA_030860205.1. Taxonomy (GTDB): domain Bacteria; phylum Actinomycetota; class CADDZG01; order CADDZG01; family WHSQ01; genus JACDDL01. The sequence continues at coordinate 2,943 of JALZIQ010000113.1, forward strand.
GATCGACGCTCGCAGTGTCGATCCGGTCGCGCGCTTAGCGGAGCTTGCGCGTGAGAGGGAAGCGAGCGTCATCGTGGTGGGACGCCCGGTGGGATTATCGGGACGCGAGGGTCCGGCGGTACAGGTCCAGCGGGAGTTCTTGTTGCGGCTTCGCGCGGCCGTTTCGATCCCCGTCGAGGAGTTCGACGAACGCCTGACGACGGTCATAGCAGAAAAGGGACTGCGCGCGCGTGGAACATCACCGGGGATTCGCGCGAAGGTGCGCGACGCGGTCGCCGCCCAACTGATGCTGCAGGATTATCTCGACACCGAGGAACACCGAAGGGCCACCGAGGACAAGGGATGAGCGGAGCCGTCAAGGCGCTGCTCGCGTCCCTGGTGATCCTGGCCCTGCTGGTGGGGGGCGCAGGCGCCGTGGTGTACGGGTATCTGCAGAGGGTGGGCGTCGTCGGTGACAGCGATCCCGGCAAGCGCGTCACCGTGGTCATTCCAAGGGGCTCGAAGGCCAGCGAGATCGGCGACCTTCTCGCCAAGAAGAAGGTGATCCCCTCGGGGTTCGGCTTCCAGATCGTCACCTTTCTGGAGGGCGGAGGCGACAAGATACAGGCCGGACGCTACAAGCTCCCGCTCGGACTCACCGCCAGGGACGCGCTTACGCGACTGATGGAGGGAGCGTTGGCCCAGGATTATTTCCGTGTCACCTTCCAGGAGGGCTCGTGGCTGACGGACTTCGCACAGACCCTGCAGAAGGACGGCGACGTCCCCGCCAAGGAGTTCATGAAGGTCGTGAGATCCGGAAAGGTCCGTTCGCAGTACGGGCCGAACGACGGAGGTTCCTTGGAAGGGTTGCTGTTTCCCTCGACCTACGAAATCGGCGAACGCGAGGACGCCGCTTCGATCGTTAAGCGGCTCGTGAACGAGTTCGACCAGCGGGCCAAGGCGCTGAAGATCGGCCGGGCGCCCGGCCTGTCGCCCTACGAAGCGGTGATCGTCGCGTCGATGATCGAGGCCGAGGCCCGGGTCCAAGAAGACCGCGCCAAGATCTCGGCCGTGATCCAAAGTCGGCTGCAGATGGATATGGCGCTGGGGATAGATGCGACGCTTCGCTACGCGCTCCGCAAGCGGGGGGGTGCGCTGACGGTTTCGGATCTTGCGGTCGACTCGCCGTACAACACGCGCGAGGTCGCCGGCTTGCCGCCCACTCCCATCGGCGCGCCGGGAGAAGCGTCTCTGCGCGCCGCGATCCATCCGGCAGATGGCGACTGGCTCTACTACGTGGTGTCCGATTGCCGCGGCCATCATGCATTCACCGAAAGCTACAGTCAGTTCCTTGCCGACAAGGCGCGCTATCAGGCGCTCGACTGTTGAGGCACCCGGGCTTCAACTTTGCGGGAGTGCTCGGGTGGCCACTCGAGCACACGCTCTCACCGGTCATCCACAACGCCGCGTTCCGCCAGCTCGGCCTCCACTGGGTCTATCTCGCATGGCCCGTGCCCAAACCGGACCTTGCCGCCGCGGTCGGCGGATTGAGAGCCCTCGGCGCCATGGGCGCCAACGTGACCATGCCGCACAAGGAGTCGATCGTGACCCTGCTCGACGAGGTCTCCGGTGACGCCCGTACCGTCGGCGCGGTCAACACGGTCCAGCGGCTGGGGGACCGCCTCATCGGTCACAACACCGACGTCGACGGCTTCCGGGAGTTTCTCATCGACGCCGGGGTGCGGGCATCGGGCATCAGTGCGCTGATCCTCGGGGCCGGAGGGTCCGCCCGGGCGGTGATCAAGGGCCTTGCCGACCTCGGCATCGGTGAGGTGGTCATCGCCGCGCGTCGTCCCCTGAGGGGGGCCGAGCTCACCTCACTGGTTGGAAGCACCCCCGCCACCGTCCATTCCTGGGACGCAGCAGAGAGACTGGCGGGCGGGGCCGACCTCGTCGTCAACGCCACACCGGTCGGGATGAAGCCGGCGGAGAATCCGATCCCGGGAGCACGGTGGCGCGCCGATCAGGTGGTGGTCGATCTCATCTACCGGCCTCCGTCGACCCCACTGCTCGAGGGCGCCAGGGCGGCGGGCGCCGACGCCTGGGGGGGCATGGGAATGCTGGTGCACCAGGCGGCGGCGTCGATTCGTATCTGGACCGGCCAGGATCCTCCGCTCGAGACCATGTCGGCCGCTGCGCTGCACGCGCTTGGAGGGCTCAGCCAGTAGGGGTCGCAGACGCCCCCAGCACGTGCGCCACGTCCTCACCGGACATCGGGCGATAGAAGAGAAAGCCCTGGGCGGCGTCGCAGCCGAGGTCACCGAGCCGGTCCAGCTGCGCCTCGGTTTCGACCCCCACCGCCGTAACCCGGATGCCCCGTTCGTGGGCGAGGGAGCAGATGTGGCGTATGACCGCCCTGGAGTTCTCCTGGGTCTCGATTCCGTCGACCAGCGCTCGATTGAGCTTCAGCGCCCGGATCGGGCAGCGAAGGATGAAGTCGATCGCCGTTAAGTCCTTGCCGAAGTCGTCTATCGCCAGCTGAACGCCCAACCGGTCGAGGCCGACGGCGAGCTTGGTCGCCAGCTCGAGATTGTCGAGGACCGCGCTTTCGCCGAACTCCAGCACGAGTGAATCCGATTCGAGACCTGTGTTACTGAGGACCTGCGCCACGTCCGAGGTGATATCCCCTTCGAGCAGCTGCTTGGGGGACAGGTTCAGGTTGATGCGCATGGTCGAGCTCGTTGCTCCGGCCAGCTGCCAAGCGCGAGCTTGACGGCAGACCTGGTCGAGGACGAACTTGCCCAAGGGAACGATAAGACCGGTCGCTTCGGCCAGGGGGAAGAACTCAACCGGGGCCAGGGCGCCCCTCGCGGGGTGCTCCCAACGCACCAAGGCCTCGGCTCCGATCACTTCGCGGTTCGATATCTTCACTATCGGCTGGTAGCGCAGGCTCAACTCGTCTTCATCGAGCGCTCGTCGAATCTCTTGCTCGAGCTGAAGGCGTTGGAGAGCCTCTGTGGCCAGACCGGTATGAAAGACCTCGCACCCCCCGTCCCCCTTGTCTCTTGCTCTATTCGTTGCCTCCCTGGCGTTGTGGAGAAGGAGCTCGGCATTCTCCCCCTGCTCTGACTCGAGCGCGATGCCGATGCTCGCGGTGATGAAGACGTCGAGCTGCGCAACGCTGAGAGGCTCTTCGAGACAATTCGTTATGCGTCGGGCAACCGTCATCGCCTGAGCGATGTCGGAGAGGTCATCGAGCACGAGTCCGAATTCGTCGGTGGTTATCCGGGCGACGGTGTCCGCCGGTCTGAGCGTATCTTGCAGCCGCTTGGCTACCGCCAGGAGGAGCTCGTCTCCGGCTTCGTAACCGAGGTTTTCGTTGATGTCCTTGAAGTGGTCGATGTCGACGTAGAAAACGGCGGTGATAGGGCCCGGGCTCCGGCGGTCGGCCAGACATTGCTCGAGCCGCTCCATGAACAGCTTGCGGGAGGGGAGCGCGGTGAGCGGATCGAACAACCAGTCGTCGGGCACCTTCCCCGTGGTTTCTTGCCCCGGGCCGGGCAAATCCGGCCGCGCTGCCTCTCCGTTGCCGCCCTCGGGCGAAAACGGCGCTCTCTCCGGCGAACGATCGTCCATGACTCTGCTATCGGCCGGGAGGGCGGACAAGTGAAGGATTGGGCGGTTCCTTCAGCGATTGAGCCGGACGGTCGATGAGGGAGTTGCAGACCAGACCAGCCACATTTGCGTTGAAGGGGTGCACCATTGCCTGACGTAGGCCGTTCCGCCCAACTCGACGAGTTGATGCTGATGCGCGGCCTGATAACCGTCGCGCAGCTCGAAGAGGCCAGGACCCTCGCAGCAGGACAGCGGCGTTCGGTCGCCCGCGTGCTCACCGACATGGGTCTCGTCACCGAGGACGCCGCCGTGTTGGTGCTCGCGGAGCGCATGGGCATCGAGGTCGTGGATCTGAGCGAGGCCCCGTTTGACGCCTCCGCCGTCGCCATGGTGCCCGAAGCGGTGGCGCGCCGCTATGCGTGCATCGCCTTGTCGCTCGACGATGACCACAAGCTGGTCGTCGCCATGGCCGATCCCGCCAATGTCGTCGCCATCGACGACATCCGGGCCATAACCAAGCTCGACGTCCGTACCGTGGTTGCCTCCAGAACCGACGTCATGGCGGCGATCACCCGCCTCTATCGCCTCGACGGCGCAGCCGAGTCTCTGGTCGAGGAGGCGACCGCCCTCAAGGACGATACAAAAGAGATCGAGGCCGCCCTCGAGTCTGCGGGCGCCCAGGACGCGCCGATCATCAAGCTCGTCAACCTGCTCATCACCCAGGCGGTCAACGACCGGGCGTCGGACATTCACATCGAACCCGAAGAACGCGGCCTGCGGGTGCGATATCGCGTCGACGGAGTTCTTCACGAAGTGATGCACCCGCCGAAATCGGTGCAGGCGGGCATAGCCAGCAGGCTCAAGATCATGGCCGAGATCAATATCGCCGAACGTCGCATTCCCCAGGACGGCCGCATAGGGCTGGTGGTTCAGGGAAAGCAGATCGACTTGAGAGTCGCGACCCTCCCCACGGTCCACGGCGAAAAGATAGTCCTGCGCATTCTGGACAAGTCGAGCGTCCTGCTCAAGCTGCAGGACCTTGGTTTTGCCCCGGACAACTTCTCCCGCTACGAGAACTCTTTTCGGAAGCCCTACGGCGCCATCTTGGTCACGGGGCCGACGGGCTCGGGCAAGACGACCACCCTGTACGCAACGCTCAACATCCTCAACCATCCGGGCGTCAACATCATCACGGTGGAGGACCCGGTCGAGTACCGGCTGCCCGGTATCAACCAGATCCAGACCAACGTCAAGGCGGGCCTTACCTTTGCGTCCGCTCTGCGGTCGATCCTGCGAGCCGACCCCGACGTCGTCCTGATCGGGGAGATCCGGGATCAGGAGACGGCCCAGATCTCGATTGAAGCCGCCCTTACGGGCCACCTCGTCATGTCGACCCTTCACACCAACGACGCGCCTTCGGCCGTGACCCGGTTGACCGAGATGGGCATCGAGCCCTTCCTCGTGGCTTCGGCGTTGGACGGCATCCTGGCCCAGCGCCTCGCTCGCAAGCTCTGCGACCGCTGCAAGGAGGCCTACGTTCCCACCGGCGACGAGCTCGCCTCGGCCGGCTTCCGGCTGGGGGCGGACGAGGAGACCCCGAAGATCTTCAAGCCCACCGGGTGCACGAGCTGCGCTTCCACCGGCTACAGGGGCCGCGTCGCACTGCACGAGGTCATGTCGGTGACCGAAGAGATCGAGCGGCTCGTGATCGAGCGTTCGTCGGCCGATGAGATAGCGAAGGTGGCGCGGGCACAGGGGATGGTCCCCCTGCGGGATGACGGCATGTCAAAGGTCATCGAGGGCCTGACGTCGATCGAAGAGGTGCTGAGGGTCGTCGTCTAGGGGCCCAGGCACCCGAGTCAGTTTTGCCCTCAACAAGGCGGTGACCTTGCCGATAACCGCTCAAAGCGCCACTAAAGGAGAAGCCATGGTGCAGGTGCGCAAGGAGCTCGGTGAAGTGTTGTTCGAGCTCGGATTGGTAACCGAAGAGCAGATGCAGGATGCGGCGCAGCACGAAGCCACCATGGGGCAGTCGGGATGGAAGATGCTGCTGGAAACGGGGGTCCTGGACGAGCGCGACCTGGTGAAGGGCAAGGCGGCTCAAGCCGACATGCCCTTCGCCGATCTCAGGAGCGAAGTCCCCACGCCGGAGGCTCTGGCGCTCATCCCCGGTGAGGTCGCCAGCCGGCAGCTCGCACTTCCCCTTCGCCTCGAGGGCGGGTCGCTGGTTCTGGCGATGGTTCTGGGCGAACCCGGCAACCACATCGCCGCCCTGCAGATGTCCCAGGGGTCGGGCCGGGAGGTGCGGTCTGTGGCCGCCTACCGCCCGGACCTCCTCGCCGCTCTCGACCGGGCCTACGGCGTCGCCGCGGCCGGATCTCCGGTAGCGGGAGGGCCGCCCGGAGCGCCCGGCAACGGCAGTCCCGCCCCCCCGGCTGCACCTGCTTCCGCACCCCCGGCTCCGGGCGCCTCGGCTCCCGGGATTCCTCCTGCGGGCGCGGG
>JALZIQ010000118.1 GCA_030860205.1 Actinomycetota bacterium
CTCTTTTTCGGTGTACCCGAATCCGAGCTCGGCAGGCTGGCCAGGCTGGAGGATGAGGAAGGCAGCGCGGACTTTCTGGCCGCCATGCCGGACCATTCGCCGATCCTCAAATGGGGGCCGCGCGCGACCTTCCCGACCGCCGACTTCGGCAACCGCCCCGACGTACTGATGGCCGACATCCCAGCCGGGGGCAAGATGAGCGCCCGCGCGGTGGCGCGCATGTACGCCGCGCTGATGGACGAAGTGGACGGCGTGCGGCTCCTCTCGCCCGTGCGGCTGCGCGAGGTCTCCGCCGTGGCGTTCAGCGGCGTCGATGAGATCATGGGAAACCCGGTCTCGTGGGCGCTCGGCTACGCCCCCGGCCGCCTCGGGACCGACTCGCAAGAGACCCCGACCGTGTTCGGCATGGGGGGCGCCGGTGGAAGCTACGCGTACGCCGACACCGAGACCGGGATCGCTTTCGCCCTGACTAAGAACCGGCTCACCGCCGATTTCAGCGCCGCCGAACAGGTGGCCGGGAGCGTCACGAAGGCGGTCGCCGAAGGCTAGCGGGAAGGAGGCGCCGCGGGCGACGCGACGGTAACCACCATACGAAAGGAAGACGCGTAATGGAATGGAAGCTCGAGTTGGTCCCGATCCCCGTCTCCGACGTGGACCGCGCGAAGGCCTTCTACACCGGGAAGGCCGGTTTCGACGAGGATCTCGACCACAGGGGCGGCGACGAGTTTCGAGTAGTGCAGCTCACGCCCCCCGGGTCGGCGTGCTCGATCGCGATAGGGACCGGGATCATCGACACGCCTCCTGGCTCCGTCCAGGGCCTCCAGCTAATCGTCCCGGACATCGACGCGGCGCGAGCGGAACTCCTGGGGCGGGGGATCGAGGTCAGCGATGTCCGGCATTTCGACGGCCGCGAATGGAAACCCGGCGGCGGCGGAGACTGGAACTCGTTCGTCTTTTTCAACGATCCGGACGGTAACGGCTGGGTCTTGCAGCAGAGGCCTGGTCGCGAGTAGGCCATCGAAAGGAGAATGGACATGGGGAAAGTGGCCACGGGGCTCTCGATGTCGCTGGACGGCTTTATCGCCGGGTCGAACGATGGCCCAGGGGCACCGCTGGGTGACGGCGGTGAGCGGCTCTTCGCGTGGTACTCCGGCGGCGACACCGAGTACGGGCTGCCGGGCACCGAGATGGTGTTCGAGGTCTCGTCCCAGAGCGCCGAGTTCCTTCGGGAGGCGCACGCCAGGATGGGGGCGTTCGTGACGGGACGGAGGACGTTCGACATCACCAACGGGTGGGGCGGCAGCCCCCCATTGGGCGTGCCGACCTTCGTCGTCTCCCATACCGTCTCGCAAGAATGGGTCTACGAGGGATCGCCGTTCACGTTCGTCAGGGACGGCGTCGAGAGCGCCGTAGGGCAAGCGCGTGCGGTCGCGGGCGACAAGGACGTCGCCGTGGGCGCCGCCAGCATCGCGCAACAGTGCATCAGGGCGGGACTCCTCGATGAGATACACGTAGACCTGGTGCCCGTGCTGCTCGGGGACGGCGTCCGGTTGTTCGACAATCTGGGCGCGGGGCCGATCGAGCTGGAGGGCACGAGGGTGATCGAGGGCGCCGGGGTAACGCACCTTACCTTCCGCGTCGTCAAGTAGCGACGAGAGGAGGACCCGCATGAATGGCATTACCCTGGGGGCGGGCACGAGGCGACCAGGGCCAGGTAAGTAGGACGTGGCAATCGGAAGGGAGATGTAATGTACGGCGACCCCACAGGCAACTACGCTGAGGTGAACGGCCTCAGGATGTACTACGAGATCCACGGCACGGGGGAACCGCTGGTCGTGCTGCACGGTGCCTACATGACGATAGGCGCCATGGGACCGATCGTGCCCGGCCTGGCCGAGACCCGTCAGGTGATCGCCGTCGAGTTGCAAGCGCATGGGCACACCGCCGACATCGACCGCCCGATCACCTACGAGCAGATGGCCGACGACACGGCCGCCCTGCT
>JALZIQ010000001.1 GCA_030860205.1 Actinomycetota bacterium
AACTCCTCACGGCTCAAGTTGACGCTGCCCGTGATCCCCGGTCCCCTCAGATCGACCGCGGTGAGTTCGAGTGATTTTCCCAGGGCGGGCTGCGCTACCGCAAGGACCAGAAGGACCAGGGTAAAGATCAGCCGGTGCATCCGGCGCGCGCTCCCTGCTCGGGTGTGGGTCGCTTATGGTACTACCTTCATAGTAAGGCCGGGCCGGCTCGACCAAGGGTGGTGCAACAAAGACGTCGTGAACCCGAACTCGAGGACTCACGGCTTGGGGTCGCCCACGAGCGCGCCTGGGCACCGGTCGCCGGTCCGCCGGACGCCGGGATGAAGAACCAAAGGATTCTGCTGCTTGCCGGGGTTGCGGTGGGATTACTGCTGATTGCCGCAGCGCTGGCGCCTGAAACCGGGGCGTTATTTAGGCGCGGCTCACAGGATCAAGTCGTGGTTGCAGACACACCCGTTCTGTTCGACTATCTGATGCTGCTTGTCGTCGCCATCGCCTTCTCGGGCGTCCTGTTCCTGCGGGCGAGCGCCCGCAGACGGATCGCTATAGGACGACCCGTTTCGCCTTGGCGGCGCGTCGTCGCACCGCTGATCCTGGTGGCGCTGTGGGTCACCTTTCCGGGCGTTCGGACCCTGGTGACCAACGTGCTCGGCGAGCTCGGGGTCTCCGGGCAAGCCTTTGACCGGCCGGCCGAGGGTCTCTCCGACGGCCTGCCCGAAGCGATCTCCTCGCGTCTGGCAGGATACGTATTGACCGTGGCATTCGCCGTTCTGATCGTGGGGTTGGCGGCGCTCGTTCTCATCCTGTGGCACAAACGCCCTCAGCCCGATGACGATCGGGCCGCCGACGAAGGGCTCCTCTCCGATATCGACGGAGGACTCGAGGATCTCTCGACGATCACGGATCCGAGAGCGGCAGTTATCGCCTGTTATGGGCGCATGATGAGAGCCGCAGCCGCGGCGGGGGTAGAACGACGCGCATCCGACACCCCTTTGGAGGCTCTGCACAGACTTCTCGAGAACCACGGGGTGACCGAACCCAGTGCCCGCAGGCTCACGCTGTTGTTCGAGCGGGCAAAGTTCAGCAACCATCCGATAGACGAGACCATGGGCACAGATGCCCTCGACGCCCTCCTGGAGGTGAGGTCTGAATTGGGCGTTTCGGTATGAGCAGCGCCCTTTTCCTAGGAACGCTGACCCTCGCTGCATGGACGGTGGGCTTTATCCGTCCCGGCTATCGTGCAGGCGCGGCGACGGCCTGGGGTCTGATGGTGCTGGTCTACGGGTTGTTGTGGTCGGGGTTCCAGGTCAGAAGCCTGGTGGCGCGTGGTAAGTCCCCCTACGACCGGGTCCTACAGACCCCGGTTTACGAGAGAATGCGCCCGCCGGACCTCGTGCGATGCGAGCGCATCTTCGGAAGGAAGGTCTACACGCCGGAGGACTTCGACCACACCGTACGCCCGTTGCTGCGAACCCTGATTCGCCATCGCCTCGCGTTGGGTGGGGACGTCCTCGATGACGCCGCCCACGCGCCGAAAGAGACGCTGGATGAGGAGCTGAGCGGACTCATCGGGAGGGTGCCCGCTGAGACCCTCTACGGCCGCAATCTCTCGACCGCGGACTTCGAGCGGATGCTGCACCGGATCGAGGCTACCCACGACCGCGGATCGGGTATCTGAGATGGGTTCGCTTCAAGACACCAGAAACCAGAGCTTGCGCGTGCTCGACGCCGTCGAGAGAGTGATCGTCGGCAAGCGCGATGTGCTCCAACTGATCCTAATCGGAATCCTCGCACGCGGTCACATCTTGCTCGAAGACTTCCCCGGTCTCGCCAAAACGCTCATGGCAAGTTCATTTGCACAAGTCATAGGAATGGACTTCAACCGAATCCAGTTCACTCCCGATCTTCTGCCGGCCGACATCATTGGAGCATCCATCTATCATCAGCGCGACGGCCGCTTCGAGTTCCGCCCCGGGCCTGTGTTCACCAATCTTCTGCTTGGCGACGAGATCAACAGGGCGCCCCCCAAGACCCAGGCCGCGTTGCTCGAGGCCATGCAGGAGGGACAAGTAAGCGTGGAAGAGATCACGCGCAAGCTGGATCAGCCCTTCGTCGTAGTCGCAACTCAGAATCCGATCGAGTACGAGGGAACCTATCCGCTGCCCGAAGCCCAGCTCGACCGCTTCATGCTTCGAGCCAGTGTGGGCTACCCCGATCGCGCCGAAGAGTGGGAGATACTAAGACGGCGCGCCGAGCGCAACCGCGACGAAGTCGCGCTCGACAAGATCATCGATTCCCGGCAACTGCTTGCCATGCAGTCGACTCTCGAACAGGTGCATGTCAGTGAGGGCGTCGGCCTCTACATCGTCGATCTCGTGGCCGCGACCCGGTCACATCCGGACGTCCAGGTGGGTTCGAGCCCCCGCGGGTCCTTGGCGTTGTTCAAGACGGCGCGCGCCCGGGCGCTGCTCGAGGGCAGGGACTTCGTCACCCCGGACGACGTCAAGTGGGTGGCGGAAGCAGCGCTGGCTCACCGGCTCAGCCTCAGGCCCGAGATGTGGGTCCGCCGCGTCAGGAGCAACGACATCGTGCGCTCGATCCTCGAGCGCGTGCCCACCCCTGCACCGGAGTCGGCCCGACTAGCTCCATGACGGCTTCGGCAACCCCCAAGCTCGTGACTTACGTCGTGATAGCGGGCCTGGCTCTGCTCGGCGGAATCGCCTTGGGGCAACCCGAGCTGGTAGCCCTGGCTGCGCCCTTGATATTGAGCCTCGTCCTCGGCCTCAGTCGCACGCACCTGCCTTCAAGCATCGCCACGGTCGAAACCGATGTGGACAGATGCATCGAAGGCGATGCGATCGAAGCCACGGTTACGCTTAACTCCTTCGAGGGCCCGGTCGAGCTCGCCGTCGCCGTCGGCACCACCGCGGGCTTGTTCACCGAGCCAAACGCACGGAGCTTCACCCTGCTCGTTGGCGCCGGCGAGCTGCGCCGCCGGACTGTGGCCCTCCAGGCGACGCGCTGGGGAGTCCAGTGCGTCGGCCCCATTGCATTGCGCGTGCATGGTCCCGGTCGTTTGGTCACTTTCGAAGGCGTGATCGATGAGCGGAAAACCGTCAAGGTATTCCCGATCTACGAGCGCCTGATGCAGGGCCTGCCCCCGACCGAGACGCAGATGCACAGTGGCGATCACGTCGCGCGCCCCCTTGCGGACGGCATCGAGTTTGCCACCGTCCGGCGATTTGCCTACGGAGACAGCGTGCGCCGGGTCAACTGGCGTGTAACTTCCAGAACCCAGGAGTTGCACGTCAATCGCGCGCACCCTGAACGAAACTCCGATGTTGTGGTGTTCTTGGACACTTTCACGGATGCTTCGCTCGTATCCGGAAGCACACTGGACATCGCCGTCCGTGGAGCGTCCGCAGTAGCGCAACATCACCTTCGACATCACGACCGTGTGGGGCTTGTGAGTTTTGGGGGGAACGCCCGATGGCTGACCGCTTCCATGGGCCGGAGCCACACCTACCGCATCGCCGAATTCCTCCTGGACGTCAACGCTACCTTCAGCTATGCGTGGAAGGACATCAAGTTGCTGCCGCACGGCATACTTCCCTCCGGCGCGCTCGTCGTAGCCTTCTCGCCTCTGGTAGACGAGCGCGTGGTTCGGGCGTTGGCGGATCTCGGCGAGCGCGGGTTCGCGGTCATAGCAGTGGATACTCTGTCCGAAGACGAGGTCGCTTGCGAACAGAGCCGCGAGGCCAGGATCGCTTACCGGGCGTGGAGATTGCAGCGCGACATGCAGCGCGCCAGGCTCGGCGCCTCCGGGGTGATGACCTACTCTGGCGCAGAAGGTGTGGACGTCGCCCTGCACGCCCTTTCTTCTCGTCGCCACTCTCCCAGGGCCGGGCACTAGTGCCGGCGCGCCTCTCGCTCTGCTGCGCTCTGTTGGGCATTGCCGTAGTCCTCTATCCCGTGTTCATCACACCTGCAGTTGCTACGCTGGCCCTGGCGGGATGCGGAATGGCGGCTCTGGCACTCGGGCTGATCACCTTGCGCTGGCTCGGGGCCGGAATTGCGGCCGGCGTGGCCTTGGTGAATTACGCGTTGGCCTTGCTCAACGGCGCCCGGCAACCGGACGTCTACGCACCGGCCCTGGCGGTGGCGAGCTGGCTGCTCCTGGAGCTGTTCGACCTGTCGGTGATGGTGCGCAGGGGCAGGGGGCGAGGACGGATCGAAAACGAGGTAATCGATGCACACCGGCGCAGGCTGATCTCGACCTCCGGCGCGGCGGGTCTGGCATCGGTCGCGGTGCTGCTCGCAGGAGTCCTCTTCCACGCGAGCTCCGCCCTGCTCCCGGCCGCAGCCCTAGCCGCTGCGGCCGTCCTGGTGACCGGCGTGGCCCTGACGCGGCGGGCCATGAACTGACCCTCCCGGAGGCCGGTGGGGGGCGACGGGACCCGGCGAAAGAGCGCGAAACAATCTTGGTCGGCCCCTTGCCAACCGGTTGGGCGTTACGTAAGTTCATCCTTGCACCCGTTGAGCTGTAAACCGGCGCAAGCCGGGACGAAGGCCCGGCGGGTGCATTTTCTTGCCCGAGACCCTGTCCCCGGCCACGGCCCGATCCGGTCGGTGGGACGGTCGCTCAGGGTCGTCCGGCGCGCTAGACGCAACCGGCGAATGGAGGCGACCCGAGCTCCGAGAAGCGATTCAGCGCTCTGGCTTCGACGGTGTGGCGTTCGGTGCGCACAGGCAGCGGGGTCGAACCGCCGGGCGTCACTCGGTAGAAACGGCGCACGATCGCGTACCGTTCTGCGCGCGGAGACGCGCTCGACACGACGATGGTGCCCCGGCGCCCGGCGCAGTCGACCCCATCGAGATGGGCGACGCTTCCTCCATACGCAAAGAGATCGGCTGGCAGCGTGCCGGGGCCGTCGAACCGAACTCTCTCGAGCGCTCCCGAATACATCCCGAAAAGGCCGACAAAGCGCGTTGAGGCGCCGGTGACGAGGTCGACGACGACATCGAGTCCAGGCTCGGTGTCTATCGCCGCCAATGTATTGAGCGCCGGGGGGCTCAACGCGAGGTTCATCTCGGGCTGCACGATGGGCAGGCTACGGACCACCGAGCCAGAGCCTGCGGCCAGAAAGACTTGACAGCTCGCCCCGGCGCGCGGGTCGACCGCAAGCCAGATCACTTCCGACCGGCCGTCGCCGTCGACGTCTCCTCGAAGCGCTCCCCGCGAACGGTTCGCCGGGTCGGAGACGGTGGCCTCTTCGTTGGGGCATTCGGAGGCGCCGACCGGGCCGGGGCTCGGCTGAGTAGTCGCCCGACCCCCCGCCGGGGGGCTCGCACTCGCTTCGGATGTAGGGGTCAGTTCGCCCGCCGATCCGGGGCTGCGGAACGGTGATTGCTCGGTACCCTCGGAGCTCCCCTGAGAACCTCGTGAAACGACGGATGCGGGGGCGCAGGCACCCAAGACAGCGGCGACGGACAGCACGAGGACCGCAGGTGCCCGAAGGCTCATGGATCAACCATCGGCACGCCTCAAGGAACCTTGCCTCTTGCCTCTTCGAGGGGTCAGAGGCCGGCCGCGTCAACGAGGTGCGACCCGTCGTTCCAGAGCCTAATGGCCGGACGGCCGTGCTCGCGTCCGATGATCGAAAGGGTCGCCGTGCCCAACATGAGCAGCCCTCCGGCGACACCGTCGAGCCCCACGGAGCGGGCCGCCAGAATCCTCGTCATATGTCCATGGGAAAAGATCAACGCCGTTCCCGCATCCCCCTGGAGGCGGCCCAGAATCCTGTCGGCGCGCTGCGCTACCTCTTCGGTCGTCTCACCCCCGGGACAGCCGTCCCGCCACAGGTTCCAATCGGGGCGGTCTCTGCGGATCTCGTCGCTCGTCCGCCCCTCGTAGTCGCCGTACCGGTACTCGATCAGATCGTCGTCGATCTCGAGGCCCTCGGCGAACCCCGCGATCTCGGCCGTTCGGCGCGCCCTGATCGAGGGACTCGAGAGAACACGATCGAAGGGGTTGTTCGACAGTCGAGCGCCCAGGGCCTCGGCCTGCCGGACGCCCGCTGCGGTGAGATCGACGTCGGTGACACTGGTGTGCTTGCGACTCAGCGACCACTCCGTCTGGCCGTGCCGAGCCAGCCACAATTCGTTCACCTTGCCCTCCTCTTTGCCGTCTGCCGTTCAGCGCGCAACCCGGGCGCTCATTCGACACCGTATGTCGTCTGGCGCTCGGTCCCCGGCACGCCGACGTTCAGGCGGCCGGATGGCCGCCGCGAGGCATGGCCGGCAACAAGTGCCGGCCATGCGAGGCGCGGCGCATGCTCCTTCTGTTTGAGGAAGGGAGCGAAAAGCCTGCCGTGAGTTAGGTCCCGATACGTTTGTCTCCCGGTACGTCCTTGAACACGCTGACCACCGATGGACGGGGCTGTCCACCGTCGGGCCAGGTACTCGCGGGGTTCTCCGGCGTCGCGTCTTCGACCTCGCCGGGATGCTGGACCGCGCAGAAGATGGTCTTCTGGTCCGGCGTGATCAGCGGCCCGCACGCCTCCCCACCAAACGGAACGGTGAGGAACTGACGAAGGTAGCCGCGCTCGGGCCCCGTGACGGGGACCGCGTAGAAACCGTCGTTCTGCTCCAGAGCGCGCGAACTGTCGCTGGCGAGCCAGAGGTTGCCGGCTGCATCAAAGGCGATGTTGTCGGGGGAGGTGATGGGGCTCACCTGCGACTTGTCGAACCCGGCAAAGTAGGTGGACGGATCCTCGGGGACACCGCACAGGATGAAGATGTTCCACCTGAAGCGCGTCGCTCCCGGATCATCGCCAGCCTCGGTTAGCTCGATCACGTGACCGTGCGTGTTCTCGCTGCGGGGGTTGGCCTCGTCCGGTCCCGGCTCGCCGGGTAAACCACGGTCGGTGTTGTTGGTGAGCGCGGCGTACACCTTGCCGTTCACGGGGTTGCGTTGGATGTCCTCGGGCCGGTCCATCTTGGTCGCGCCAACCCTGTCGCCGGCAAGCCTCGTATTGATCAGAACTTCCGCCGCAGTCATCCCCGGAACGTGGCTCTGGTCGCCCGTGGCCAACGGAATCCACTCGCCGGTGCCGTCAAACGCGCCGTCGCTGGGCAGATCACCGCCGCCGTCGATCTCCTCCGGCGGGCTGTCGCCGTCAAAGCGGGCCACGTACAGGGTGCCGTAATCCAGAAGGCCAAGGTTGTGGCGCCGGGCCCGACGGCTGGCACCACTTGCCATCCGGCGGGAACCCACGAACTTGTACACGTAGTCGAAGCGCTCGTCATCGCCCAGGTAACACACCGGGCGGCCGTCGTCGGTGAGCGTCGTCTCGGCACCCTCGTGCTTGGTTCGGCCGAGTGCAGTGCGCTTTCGTGGAGCGAGTTCCCTGTCGAAGGGATCGACCTCGACCACCCAGCCGAAGCGAAAGGCCTCGTTTGGCTCCTTGGCGAGGTCGAAGCGGTCATGGGTGCGCTCCCATCCCCGGTGCCCAAATTCGGGCAGAGTCTCCTCGAAACCGTAGCGCTCGTAGGACGCCCACTTGGCCGGGTCCGCCACGGCGCCGGCATTCACAAAATACTGGTTGAAGTTCTCCTCTCCGGAGAGGTAAGTGCCCCATGGGGTGTGTCCGCCGGCGCAGTTGTTCAGGCACCCGAGGACTCGCCGCCCGGTGGGGTCCTCCTCGGTCTGCAGCCACTCGTGGCCCGCAGCGGGACCGGTTAGCTCCATCGGTGTCATGGCGGTGATGCGACGGTTCGAGTCGGAGTTCCGCACGAGGCGATAGCCGCCGCTCCTTTGCTTGCGGATCTCGATGACGGAGATGCCGTGCGCCATCAACTCGATCTCGATGCGCTCGAGGTCCTCGGCAGAGGTGCCCGTCGGGTCGAAATCGGGAAACATCAGCTCGCTGTTGGTGTACTCGTGGTTGACTACGAGGAGGCCGCGCTCGCTGTAGCGGGCGTGTCCGCGAAAGGGAAAGAAGGCGACGTAGTCGCAGTTGTAGCCGAACTGCTGCGCCTGAGCCCCCGCGGTCTGGTTGTCGAAATCGAACTCCGGCGCGCCCGGCAGGATCGGTTCCCCCCACCTGGCGAGTACTTCGTAGTCGTAACCGTTGGGCACGATCACATCGTCGACGCTGTTGGACGCCACCGGATCGAAGGTCAGTTCGCCATTGGGAGATCCTGCGCCGGCACTCGCCAGGGCGGACGGCGCCCGCGTGTTCGCATACAGAACGATCCCGGCAGCGGCACCCGTTTTAAGGAATCCGCGCCGGCTCATCGCCTCCCTCACGATGTCCCCGAAGTAGGGGTTATCGCTGGTGTTGGGCGCTTCGTGCGCGCAGGCGTTGCCGCAACGATAGGCGCAGGTCATCGATGAGCGACGGCTGCTGCCTCGAGTAAGGATCGGCAGTGCGCTCCCGAACTGAGAAGGGGTTGTCATGATTCCTCCCATTTGGCTCGAAGGCTCGAAGTCACCAAACCCGCAAAGTGCACCTGAGCCAGGCTAGAAATGTCTCCCACAGCAAGGCAGTCATCTGCCCAGCTCCCTATTACCGCCTCCCTCGTACTGCCGCCATCAGGGTCTCATCGACCCAGGTCGTCCGCAAACCGCAGGTTAATGAGAGGTCACTATTGCATGAACTTCCCGGGGGATGCCAGTCGCCGCCGCGTTTTGTCGACCTTTCCGCGCTGTTGTGACTGACCCGAGGGCGCTGCTAGGCCAAAGCAGCCCAGAGCAGAGACCGGGGAGGCCCGTCACGCTTTCACGTATCGGGCCTGAGTTCTTCGGCGAAGACGCCGACCCCACGCAAGACTCGGAATGTACATGGATGACTTGGTGGTCCCAAGAAAGATGAGCTCGCCGGACCGGTCTGGCCCCGGCGCTGGCCGCGGCCTCGTTGCCTCATATCAACTCGTTGCCTCATATCAAGATGGCTCGGCGGGCATGGGCGGGGCCACCCTGTGAGTGAGCAGAGTTCGTCTAACGCGCACTTCTCGGCTTTGCTTGCTCAGGCTTGCCTGCTCGTAATCACCGTGGTCACCGCCTTGCGCTCAAGACAGGGACAGCCCCATGGTCCGGCCCTTTCGCCGCATCATTTCGATGGGTGAAGCGGACATTTCTCAATGAGGCATCGAAGGGATTTCGAGGACTTTTCTGATGAGTCAAGTCGCCCCCGACGCCAACGCTGGCATCCCGGCCCTCAAGCCCCAATGGCGTCCTCTTCCTGGCGAACGGGACATCGCGGCCCGGTGGCTCGGACCAGACGATTGTCAGCAGTAACCAGATCCGTCCCCAGCCACTCGGCTAACCCCACGGACCACCGTCATAGGCCGTGAGATTGTCCTTCAGTTCCCACGCCCGCTTGGCGAATGGCCCGAAGGGATACTCGATCGTGCGTGTCGTTCGGACCTGTCCGACGGCGGTCGCTGCTCTGATGGGGCTCAACTCCCGGCGCGACACGAGAGCCCGAAGGGCGGATACCACCTCTGCCGAGAAAATTGCCGGCACTTCGAGAACGGTGCGATAGCGGAGGGCTGCGCGCGCGGCAGAACCCGGGACTCCCGTCGCGACGAGCGCGTCGACGTACACGGAGGAGTCGTAGACCGTCATCCGATTCAGCCGATCAGTGGGAGTTGCGATCCGCCCCCACGTGATCCGCCGAGCTCACCGACGTTAATCCGTCGGCGCCCACCGCGCGTATCCCTCGCTCGATCTCCTCGATAAGCTCGGCGGGCGACCGCATCCGCGCCCCGCGCGTCAGCTCGCCAAGCAGGTACTCCTGCAGGCTCATCCCAGCAGCCGCCGCCCGCTCCCGATGCGTGCGATGGACATCTTCAGGCACATTGCGAATTTGGATCGTAGCCATTCCCGATGTTCAAGAGGTTGCAGCCTCCCTATCAGAGCTGACGCGATTCAGCGCACTGTCAGGATCTTGCTCCCGTTGTCGCAGCCCAGCAGATGTGTGGACCCGATCCGGATCGAACCGGCTACCTCCGCCGGACCGGGCAAGGGGCGCTCGGAGAGCGCCGACTAGGTGGAGCTGATTGATCGGTGCGCGAGCCGCCGTCCCCGAGTTCTCAGCCCACCACTCTCGGTACCTCTGTCCTTGGACGACCGAGGACGGGTAACCCTCCTCGGGAGGTCGTCGCCCTGACATCCTCAGGATCCCGCTTGAGATAGCGGTGTGAGAAAAGACCAAGCGGAGCTTCTCTCGAAGGGGCTATCTGGGGGCAAAAGTGTCGTATCCCCGCGCCATACTTACAGGCATGGAAGTCGCCCCTGTCAATGAAGCCATCGAGTTGCTCGAGAAGGCCAACGCGAATCTCCAGCCCGAGCTGCTATCCGCCGCTACAGCCCGGAAGTTGCTCGAGGCCTACGCCCGGGGCCCAGAGGCTGGCCGCCTTTGGGGTCGCCACACTGGCCCGCAAGCTCGACGACGCCTCGGAGCTCGCCCTGGCGACCGGCACCTCGGTGGGCAAGGCCAAGGACACCGTCGCCACCGGCAAGGTCTTGGGACACTCAGAAGAGCTCAGCGAAGCCTTGCGCCATGGTGACATCTCCCTCGACCAGGCGACCGAGATCGCCACGGCCGAGCGATCCGCTCCCGGCTCGGCCGGAGAGCTCCTAGCCACAGCCCGGGACGAGACCTTCTTAGTTCTGAAGGACAGGGCCCGCAGGGTGAGACTCGAGGCGGAGCAGCACAAGAACCTCGCAGAGCGCCAGCGGGCCTCCCGCTCCGCCCGCAGCTACTGCGACGAGCTCGGCATGGTGCACGTCCACCTGGCTCTCGAGCCCCACGTCGGCACGCCGATCGCCAACCGCGCCGAAGCAGAGGCCGCGCGGCTGCATCGGGAAGCCAAGAAGAAGGACCGGCCGGAGCCCTTCGACCGCCACCTCGCCGACGCCTACGCTGCGTTGCTCGCTGCTGAGGGCAAAGGCAGCGCCCGCCGTCCCGAACTCATCGTCCTCGTGAGCCACGGGGTCGCCAGGAGGGGCTGGCGGGACGTCGGCAAGGGCGAGGTTTGCAAGATCCCCGGGATCGGGCCTGTGGCACCTGACGTCGCCCGCGAGATCGGCGCAGACGCGTTCCTAACCGGGCTCTTCTACGACGGCAAAGACCTCCGACACATCCGTCGCTGGACCCGCAACACGCCGGTCGAGGTCCTGCTGGCCTTGGAGCTCGGGGATCCGCCCACCTTCGATGGCATCAGATGCGTCGACTGCGGCAACCGCTTTAGAACTGAGAACGATCACGTCGAACCCCACTGCGCGCACGGCCCCGCCTCGACCGACAACCTCGAGCCCCGCTGCCGGTCGTGCCACCAGGCCAAGACCGCGCGCGACCGCAAAGTCGGCAGGCTCAGATCCGCCGAGACCTGACACGTCTCGACATCTACCCCTTCCCCCAGGGAGCCGGATCCCTTGGAAGAGCCGGACAGCGAAAAAGGCGGCCCAGGTTGAAGGTGCTTACGGCAACCAACAAACGCGGGCGCTCAAAGAGCGCCGACTCCGTGGACCCGGCCGGGATCGAACCGGCTACCTCCGCCGGGACCGGGTAAGGGGCGCTCAAAGAGCGCCGACTCCGTGGTCTTAAGAGAACACTGCGCGAACCGGCCCTACGCGCTGCCAGCGCCAAGTAGCATCTCGATCTGACGTCTTAACGATGTATACTTGTACATCATGAAGAGGACCCAGATTTATGTCGACGAGGAGCAGGACGAGTCGTTGGCCAAGCGTGCTGCTGCTGCCGGCGTGACAAAGTCAACTCTGATCAGGGAGGCGATTGATGCCTACCTTAAAGGCCCGTCGGACGAACGGCTCCGTCTCGACCGGTTCCGAGCTGCCGTGCGCGCCGCGGCGGGTAGTGCCGACTACCTACCCGATGGCAAAAGCTACGTTGAGGCGCTGCGGGCTCTGGACGTTCGCCGTCAGGAGGAGATCGAGCGTCGCCGACGCGCATGAGCACTGTCATTGACACCTCCGTGATCATCGACATCCTCCGCGGGCTCCCCACTGCCGTCGACTATGTCGAAAGGCTCGAGGATGTGCCTGCCTGCAGCGAGATCACGCGAGTAGAGGTGGCTCGCGGCTTGCGCAGCGCCGAGCGAGCGCCTGCGGAGCGTCTCTTCCAGCAGCTTCGTTGGGTCGCTCTTGACGAACCGATTGCGCGGCGGGCCGGAGAGCTCGGGCGCAGATGGCGGAAGAGCCATCCGGGGATCAGCAGTCCCGATCTGGTCATCGCGGCAACCGCCGAGCAGCTCGGGGCCGATCTCGCCACGGGCAACGTGAGGCACTTCCCGATGCTCAAGAGGTTGCAACCCCCGTATCAGGGCTGACGCGATTCGCGCAGTGTCAGGATCTTGCTCCTGTTGTCGCACCCCAGCGGATAAGTGGACCCGGCCGGGATCGAACCGGCTACCTCCGCCGGGACCGGGCAAGGGGCGCTCAAAGAGCGCCGACTCCGTGGACCCGGCCGGGATCGAACCGGCTACCTCCGCCATGCCATGGCGGCGCTCTACCAAGTGAGCTACGGGCCCTGGGGAATTTCCAGGGTAGCAAAGCGGGAGAGCTCGACCCCATCGGGCGTGGTTTGATGACGCCCCAGTCGGCCCGGCCGGAAGGAGATCTCCAGTGAATCCAACTGCAGTCACCCGAGCCGGGCACGCCCGGTGTCCCCGGTGACCGAGCCCGTCGCCTGGGGAGTCCTCGGCGCCACCTCACGCATCGCTCAGAAGGCCGTGCTGCCCGCCCTCGATCTCAGCGACACGGCGCGCCTCGTGGCCGTCGCCAGCGAGTCGAGCTCGGCCGGGGACTACAACACCTTCGGGGCGCCGCACCCCTACGACAACTACGAGGCGCTCCTCGACGACGACGAGATAGAGGCCGTCTACATCCCCCTCCCGAACAACCTGCACGCCCATTGGACGATCAAATGCGCACAGGCCGGCAAGCACGTGCTGTGCGAGAAGACGTTGGCGCTCTCGGCCGTGGAGGCCGAGGAGATGGTCGATGCCTGTGCGTCCGCCGGCGTCAAGCTGATGGAGGCCTACGTTTCCCCCTACCACCCCCGAGCAGGCGCGCTGGACGAGCTGCTTGCCTCCGGCCGCCTCGGGTGCATCCAATATGCACGCTCTAACTTCACGGTCCCGATCGACCCCCGCGACCACCGCTGGCGGCCCGAGATGGGCGGCGGAGCGCTGCTCGACCTCGGTATCTACTGCTTATCGCCGCTGCTGTCGGCCGCCGGCAGACCCGTTCGCAAGGTCGCCGCCGCGCAGGCGACGAGCGAGTCCGGGATCGACATCTCCTTCCACGGTTGGTTGGGCTTCGGAGACGGTCTGTCGACGGCCTTCTTCTGCTCCTTCGAGGGACCGTTCCTCCAAGAGCTCGAGATCGTTGGGACCGATCTGATAGCCCGTGTCGGCCAGCCCTACAGCCCCGGGCCCGGCGACAACGAAATCGAGCTCCTGGGACACGACGGGAAGCGCTTCAACCTCGAAGTGGAGGGCAACGATCCCTACCTGGCCATGGTCGAGCATTTTTGCGCCGCCCTGAGGGACACGGCGCCGCTCAGACACGCTCCGTCTGACTCTGTCGATCTGCTCCGCCTGTTCGACTGGTTGCGCGCCTCGGCTGCCGGCCGCAGCGACAGAGACTGAAGACTAGGGACTCTTCCGGCCGCGACGGCGCCTCCGCGAGCGTTTGCGGCGAGCCGGGGTCGCCTCCGGTGCATCTTCGCCTTCGGATGTGGTCGTCCCAATGCGAGGCGCGGCGGGAGCCTTCTCGCGTCGGGGGCCTTCCTCGACCGTTTCCGAGGTTGGCTTCCTGGACACGGCCCGGGCGGCGGCCTGCGCCCTGCCGTCGCCGACGCCGTTCGAAGTTCGGCGCGCCGAACGGACATCGCGTTCGTCGGCGACCTTGAGGGTGAGGCGGTACTCCTGCGGGTATTGAGGCACCCCCCAGACGGACTGCAGCTCCCGGATGATCTCCTCGAGCTTTTGCCCGTCCGGCGGCGCGGTCAGTGTTGTCGGAGGAGGCACATGTGCTTTCCGGACGAGATCTTCTGAGGAGACCAGCTTCGCCGGGCCTGCACTGGAAGCTGCGGCCCCGCGCCTGCGCCGGCGTGACCGCCCCGCGCCCCCCGGTGCGCCCTGCTGCCCCTGGGACGGCTCCGCCTCCCCGCCTGCCCGGGCGCCCGTCCCCTGTTCACGATTGGGTTTCCGGCGCCTACGTCGCTTCCGCCGTGGCTGGCTCATCGCTCCCCTCGAGATCGAAGTCGATGTTCACGTGTGGGGCATCCGACCAGAGACGCTCGAGCGAGTAATACTCCCGTTCCTCCTGATGGAACACATGCACCACGAAGTCGACATAGTCGAGAAGGACCCATCGGCCTTCACGTTGACCCTCCCTGCGGTATGGCTTGACGCCCTCATCAACCGCCAGCGCGCGTTCTACAGCCTCGGCGATGGCCCGCACTTGCCGCTCGGTATTCCCGCTGCAGATCACGAAGTAGTCCGTGATCCCCAGCTGCTCCGAAACGTCGAGGACGAGGATGCGGTCCGCCTTTTTGGACGCGGCCGCCCCGGCCGCCTCGGTCACCAGATGTGTTGAGCTCAGCGTTGAGAGAAGTCCTTTCCTACGACGATCGTCAGGTCAACGATACCCTGCGGCTGCGCCGCCACCTGAACCTCCCCGGTACCCAACAGCCTCCTCGCGCGCGTTGCGGATCTCTGGCCCCGCAGCGAGCGATCGTAGGTCACGATGAGCGTCCTGCGGTAGTCGAGCCTCGAGGCATTGCCCGACAGAGCGATCCTGTAGCCCTTGCCGACCAACCTTTCGGCGACTTTGGCCCCCACCCCGGGAACACCGTTCCCGTTCAGGATCTGTACCTGAACCTCCTCGTCCTGGAGTTCCGGCGCGCCGAGGGCGCGCTCCAGCAGCTCCGTGGACGCCTCGGAATGGAGGGAGTAGAGCTCATCGCCACCCGTGCTCAGTTGACTTACCGGCGCGCTGGCAAGCGTGAGGTCATCTCGCTCCACCGCCGCAATGCTTCTCAGGAGCCGGGACTGACGCGGGGCGAACCCTCCGGGAACTGCGCGCTCCAGGGACGAGGTGGTCAGCACCTGCTTCCCGGGTGCCCGGAGCCTACCGAACATCGACTTCCACACCGCCAGGTGCCGCGGCCCAAGCTCGATGTCGTCCCCGGCGCCGGCCGAAAAGAGCAGGTTCGTCAGCCAGCGCGCTCCGAGCTTCTGAGGTCCAGGCGAGAAGAGCGGTTGGCCTGCCCCCCCGGCGCGCCTCACCTCCCCTGGTACATCTACCTGCAGCGGGCCCAACGAGGTGAACAGCGCCCGTGCCCTTCGAGCGCCGATCGCAATGTGGTCGTCCAGGGAGAGCCCCAACAGGTTCTCGGCACTCATGAGAAGGAGCGGCGCGCCCCCCGAGACAAATGCGTCCCCGACGGCAAGGAGGCCGCGCCCGGGAATCTCCACCGCGGTACCGGCCGGAAGGTAGACGACGGCGGCTCTTTCGGTGGCATGATTGAGCGCCAGCAGGATGAGCCACGACACCCCCGTCGGGCCCCCCTTCCCACGCCCCTCGGTCCCGAACCACAGGGCGGTGCTGATGTCGGCAGCCGGAGCCGAGGCTGCCTGCTGGACCCGGACTCCTCCGGATGCCTCGGCCCCGCCCGGAAACCCACCCAGGCGAAAAAAGACGACGGCCCCGGCAGCCAGCACCAGGCAGCCGACCGTTCCGAGTGCAGTCGCCCTTCGGACACGCCGGGCACCGCGGTGTCGTGCCTCCGCCCGAGCATCCAGGAGCGCGCTACCCCTATCGCTTGTCCTGCCTTCAGGCAAGTTCGCGGCCTGGGTGGGTTACGTAGAGGCCGTGGTCCCGTATGTAGGCCTTGACCTCAGGAGGCACAAGGTAGTCGATTGGTCCCGCGGCGCTCACCCGCGCCCGGATATCGCTCGAAGAGATATCGATCCCCGGCATCTGCATCACCCCAACCTTCGGCCAGTGTGCCTCCGGCTTTAGCGCCCCGAGATCGAAGCCGGGCCGCGCCAGCGCAACGACGTCGGTTAGCCCACGGAGGCGCTCGAGCCCATGCCAGGTTCCCAGTTTGAGTGCAGCGTCGGCGCCGATGATGAAGAACAGCTTGATGTCGGGGCCGTGGAAAAGTCGCAGCTGCTCGAGGGTGTCGGCCGAGTACGTCGGACCGGTGCGATCGAGCTCCATTCTGGAGACCGCGAAGCGCGGATGTGAGGCGGCGGCCAGGGAGGTCATTATGAAGCGGTCCTCGGCGTCGGAATAGCGGGTTTTCTGCCACGGCCTCCCGGTTGGGACGAACATCACCCGATCGAGATCGAGCCGGGAGAGGGCCTCGGAGGCAGCGATGAGGTGCCCCAGATGGATGGGGTCGAAGGTGCCGCCCATGACACCGAGCCGGTGGAGGGGCTCCAGAAGGGTCATGGGGAGAATCCGGGCGGCGGGCCGAGAAAGGAAGCCTGAGTGGGGGGGCCTCCCTTCTCAACCACGCCCTGGAGGGGGATCGGGGGGACGAATCCCCCTCCTGTCGTCCTAAGGACGGTCCGGACAGTGATCACCTTAGAGAAGCACTGTGACGTGAATGTGTCCGGGCTCGGACGCGAGGGTGAAATCGGGGGTTCGGGGGTAGCCGGGCTCGGCCGGCGTCCCCCGAGAGTGGCGGGGGTTCGGGGGGTTTTCACCCACGGATCTGCCCGTCACCCCATACGAGGTACTTCGTCGTCGTGAGGGCTCGGAGTCCCATCGGCCCGCGGGCGTGGAGCTTCTGGGTGGAGACTCCGATCTCGGCGCCGTAACCGAACTCCCCGCCGTCCGAGAAGCGAGTAGAGGCGTTGACGAACACCGAGCCCGAATCGACCTCGGCGGCGAAGCGTCGCGCTGCGGCGACGTCCTGGGTCACGATGGCCTCCGCGTTCGAGGTCCCATAGTGGTTGACATGTGCGATCGCCTCGTCGAGCGAGCCCACTACCCGGACGGCAAGCGTGAGGCCGAGGTATTCGGTCGCCCAATCGCTTTCGGCCGCGGGTTCGGCGCCGGGCCAGAGGCGACACACCCGCCCGTCCCCCTTGATCGCCACCCCGGCGGCGCCGAGTGCGGCAAGGGCCTCGGGCAGCCACTTGTCCGCCATCTCGTCGTGGACCAGAAGGGTCTCGGCCGCGTTGCACACGCTCGGACGCTGGGTCTTCGCGTTCAGCACGATGCTCGTCGCCATCCCGGGCTCTGCGCTGCGGTCGACGTAGACATGGCAGTTCCCGTCGCCGTCGATGATCACGGGAACAGTTGCGTGCGACTCAATGGTCTCGATCAGCTGCCGTCCTCCCCGGGGCACCAACAGATCGATCAGTCCCTTGGCTTGCATCAGCTCCACCGCGGCGGACCGGTCGGGATCGTCCAGGAGCTCGATGGAGCCATCCGGCACCCCCTCCTGCGCCGCAGCCCGGATCAGCACGTCCGCTATGGCCCGGTTCGAGCTCGACGCCGTCGACGACCCCCTGAGTACGCAGGCATTGCCCGACTTGAGACAAAGCCCGGCCACGTCGGCGGTGACGTTGGGACGCGCCTCATAGATCACCGCCACCACCCCGAGAGGAACGCGCACCTCCTCGATCAACAGGCGATTCGGGCGGCGCCAACCCCCGACGACGCGGCCGACGGGGTCGGGCTGGGCGCCGACGGCGCGGAGCCCCGCAGCCATGGAGGCGATGCGCCCGGAGGTCAGTGTCAGCCGGTCGATCAGGGCGTCGGAGGCTCCGGCCGCCCGGGCCCCGGCCAGGTCGGCCTCGTTGGCGTGGACCAGGCTCTCCACCGAGCTCTCGAGCGCCGACGCCATGGCCTCGAGCGCGGCGTCCTTCGTCTCCGAGGCCAGACCCGCGATCTTGGGTGCGACCCGAGCGGCGCGCCGGCATACCGCGGTCGTCTGGGTCGCCAGGGGTTGGTCCACTTCAGCGGTCCTCCAGGATGACGAGCTGATCGCGATGGATTACCTCGCTCAGCGCCAGCCCGACGGTCGAGCGGCCCTGCGCAGCGGCCAGGTCATCGGCCGCGTAGCGTACCAATCCGCGAGCGAAAGGCCTCGACGGATCATCCCCCCATTCGATGACATCGACGGTGTCGCCGGGGCCGAAACTTCCCTGGAGATCGACGACCCCCGCCGGGAGAAGGCTGCGTCCGCCCGCAACCACCGCCTCCCGGGCGCCCGCGTCGACGACGATGGTTCCACGCGGGGGTTGGGCAAACGCGATCCACAACCGGCGGGCCGAGGCGCTCCGGGTCCGGGGGTGGAAATAGGTGCCGACCGCCTCACCGGCGGCCGCGCGCACCAGGACCGAAGGTGAGGACGCCTGCGCCACGACCACGCTCACCCCCGAGAAGGTTGCGACCCAGGCAGCAGCGATCTTCGACGCCATACCCCCCGTTGCGAAACTCGAGCCGCGTCCACCGGCCGCCTGCTCGATCTCGGGCGTGATGCGATCGACCTCTTCGATGAGGGGCGCGCCCGGTGTGCGACGGGGATCGGAGCGGTGGAGGCCCCGCGCATCGGTGAGCAGCACCAGCATCCGGGCGCGGGCCAGGTTGGCGACCAGGGCGGCAAGCCGGTCGTTGTCTCCAAAAGAGATCTCGTCGACGGCAACGGTGTCGTTCTCGTTGACCACCGGAACCGCACCGAGAGCCAGCAACCGGTCGAGCGTGTTGCGGGCGTTGAGGTATTGGCTCCGATGCATGAAGTCGTAACGCGTCAACAAGAGCTGGGCCGCCACCAAGCCGAGGTCGGAGAGAAGGCTCGAATAGCGGGCAAGGAGCAGCCCCTGGCCAACTGCGGCCAACGCCTGGAGTGATGGTACGTCGCCGGGCCGGGTCGTCAGCCCGAGTGGCCCCATGCCCGCGGCTATTGCGCCCGAGGACACGAGAACGACATCGACCCCCGAAGACCTGACCTCCGCAACCCCGTCGCAGAGCGTCTTCATGCGCGCCAGGTCAGGCTCGCCGGTGGAACCAAGGAGGGAGGTTGTGCCGACCTTGACGACCAGGCGATCTCCGGGCCCGAGCGCGCGCCTCGTCACCCCTCTCAGCCTTCCCCCGGCGCCTGCCCGGGTTCGTCGACATCCTCTTTCGAGCCTTCGGGCTCGAATCCGAAGACCTGTCCGGCTATGCGGACCTCGTCACCTCTGACCGCGCCGGCGTCCTCCAGGGCCCGCTCCACCCCCATCGACAGGAGCCTGCGCTGCAGCCTCACGACCGCCTCGTCGCGCGCCATGTCGGTGGTCTGAACGGCCCGCTCGGCGCGCCGGCCCGTCACGCGCCACCCACCATCCTCCCGGCTCACCGCTATCGGGTCCTCCCGCACCACATGGCGCACGTACCCCACGGCGGTCGGGGCCGCGGCGCGCGCCTCGGCCACCTCGCGCGCGAGCCTCTCGATGAGCCCGTCGATGCCCGACCCCGTGACCGCGGAGACGTGGAGTGCGTCCGGCCGGCGGCGTTCGACCTGCGCGATCCGATCAGCTCCCACGTCGAACTTGGTCGCTACGACCAGCGAGGGCCGCTCGACCAGAGCCGGGTCGAAGGCCGCGAGCTCCGCCTCCAGGACGTCGACGTCGTCGACCGGATCACGGTCTTGCGCTGCAAGGTCGATCAGGAACACGAGCACGGCGGCACGGCGGACGTGGCGAAGGAAGCGGTCCCCCAGGCCCTTCCCGGCGTGGGCACCGGGCACCAGCCCGGGAATGTCGGCCACGACGAAAGTGTCCTCCCCGGCGCGCACCACGCCGAGGTTCGGAGCCAGGGTCGTGAACGGATAGGGCGCAACCTTGGGCCGCGCCGCCGAGATGCGGGAGATCAGTGTCGACTTGCCCGCATTGGGGAAGCCGACGAGACCGACGTCGGCGAGCAGACGCAGCTCGAGGCGCAGACGCCGCTCCTCTCCCGGCTCGCCTTTCTCCGCCCAACCGGGGGCGCGCCGGGTAGAGGTGGTGAAGCGGACGTTGCCCCTGCCTCCGCGACCTCCCGCGGCCGCGACGAGCTCGTCTCCGGGATTCGCGAGGTCGGCGATCAGCACCTCGTGCTCGTCGTGGACGACGGTGCCCGGGGGCACCAGAACCACCCGGTCCTTGCCGTGCGCGCCGTGACGCCTCTTCGAGCGGCCGGCGCCGCCCGAACCCGCCTTTACGTGAGGATGGTCGCGCAGCTCCAGCAGGGTTCCGACCGAGCCATCGGCGCGCAGGATGACGCTTCCCCCATCGGCACCGTCGCCGCCGTCGGGGCCCCCTTTGGGCTTGAAGGGCTCGTGGTGAAAGGCGGCCGAGCCGGACCCGCCCGCGCCGGCGGTGACGAAGATGCGGGCCTCGTCGACGAACCCGCCCTGCGACGCACCCTGCCCTTTAGACAGCCGTCTCCTCGCGCTCCCGCCGCCCCACCACGCTGACCACCTTGCGTCCCCCCATCCGGTGAAACGCCACCTGGCCGGGGGCCTTGGCAAAAAGCGTGTCGTCGCCGCCCCGTCCGACGTTGAGGCCGGGATGCACCTTGGTGCCCCTCTGGCGAACGATGATCATCCCCGCCTTGACATCCTGTCCGCCGTACACCTTGTAGCCGAGGCGCTTGGAGTGCGAGTCGCGGCCGTTCCTCGAGGACGCGGCCCCCTTCTTATGTGCCATCCGAGCTCACCTCCTGCCCTGAGTCGCCCGTAGAGATCGCAGAGATGTGCAGGCTGGTGTATCTCTGACGGTGTCCGGCGCGCCGGCGATAGCCGGTCTTGTTCCGGAACTTCCTCACCTGCACCTTGGGTCCCTTGGTTGCGCCCATCACCCGGGCGGTCACGCTGCCGCCAGCGAGGTGGAGCTTGCCCTCGTCGTCCACCACGAGCAGCGGCTGGAAGCGCACCTCACCATCGTCTTCGAGACGCTCGACGTCGATAACGTCGCCCTCGGCGACCTGATGTTGCTTTCCACCCGATTTGATCACGGCGTACACAACCGACTCCTTACGTCCTGCACGAGGCTGATCTGGCCCCAGGGACCTTCAGGATATCAAATGGTGCCCCGGGGCCCCGCCGCGACATCCGGCCCGGGGGATCAGTCGACATCGTGGATCAGGATCCCCCTGCCCTCGCACTCAGGACAGGGGTCGGAGAAGGCTTCGACGATCCCCGTGGAAACGTTCTTGCGCGTCATCTGAATAAGCCCGAGAGGCGACATCTCGAACACCTGCGTCCGGGTGCGGTCCCGCTCCAGCTCCTGCCTGAAGACCTGCTCGAGCTCGGCGCGGTTCTCCGGGCTGTCCATGTCGATGAAATCGATGACGATGATCCCGCCGATGTCTCTCAGTCGCAGCTGGCGGACGACCTCGACCGCAGCCTCCTTGTTGGTGCGGAGCACGGTTTGCTCGAGATAGGACTTGCCGACGAACTTGCCGGTGTTGACGTCGACGACCGTCATGGCCTCGGTTCGCTCGATAACGATATGCCCGCCGGATGGAAGCCACACTCTGCGGTCAAGGGACTTCCTGATCTGCTCGGTGATTCGGACCTCTTCAAAGAGGGGAAGTTCGCCGTCGTAGCGCTGGATGCGGCCCTCGAGGTCCGGAGTGGTCGCGGCCACGTAGTCCCTGAGCTTCGCCTCGACCCCCGGATGATCGATGACACAGAGAGACACCTCACGGTTGAAGAGGTCACGGAAGACCCGCAGCTCGAGCTCCGGCTCTTGGTGCAGGAGAGCGGGGGCCTGCGCGTCGGCGGACGCGCAATTGATGTTCTCCCACAACGTCATCAGACGTTTCAGGTCGCGTTCGAGGTCGTCGCCGCCTGCACCTTCCGCCGCCGTCCTGACGATGAGCCCATGCCGTTCGGGTCTCAGGCGCGCCGCGATGTCTCTGAGTCGCTCGCGCTCTTCGTCGCCGAGCCTCCTCGACACGCCCAGGCTGGGGGCGTTGGGGACCAGCACGAGATGCCTCCCCGCGAGCGAAACCGCCGCAGTGAGACGAGCCCCTTTCGCCCTCATGGGGTCTTTCGTGACCTGAACCAGGATGGGTTGGCCGGAGCTAAGGACGGTCTCGATCCTCGGGATCTCAGCACCTTCCTCGAGCCCGACGCCGACCTCGCTCGCGTACAGGACGCCGTTGCGCGCCTCACCGAAATCGATGAACGAGGCCTCCATTCCCGGCAGCACGTTTTGGACTCGTCCGAGGTAGATATTGCCCACCAGCGACCGGTCCTTCGTCCCGGCAACATAGAACTCGACCATCACGCCCTGCTCGGTAATGGCGATCTGGATCCCCTCGTCGCCGACGTGGACGAGCATGACCCGATCGGCCGGGTGGGCAGACGTCTTCCTTCGAGTTCGAGGCCCGCGGCGACGTGTCTTTCGCCCCCCGCGACCGGGGGCTTTTGCCGGGACCGGTGGCTCTCCTTCCTGGCCGTCGGGAATCGCGGGATCGACTGCGAGTTCGTCGTCTTCCGCCGGGTCGCGAGCCGAGTCAGAGGCCCCCTCCTCCGAGGCGTGCGGGGCCGGGTCGCGGGTTGGTTGATCCGAGGCGTTCGGGGCCGGATCGCCGATCTTTTTGCCAGAGGCGTTCGGAGCCGCAGCGGGGGCAGAGAGGGCTCGAGCCCGCTCCTCGAGGGCATGGGCCCGCTCCTCCACCTCGGACAGCACATCGGCCGCCTTCTCGCGGCGTCTGGGGGTGTCGGCCGTCATCGACCGGCATCCCGGAGGGCCGGCGCCTCTACAGGAATCGCCTCATGTGGATATTGTGCAGCAGGCCAACGCAGGCGAAGTTCGTCAGAAGGCTCGACCCACCGAAGGATATGAACGGGAGCGGGATACCCGTGATCGGCATGATTCCCACCGTCATCCCGACGTTCACGAACATCTGAAACGCCCACATCGCCGCTATGCCCGAAGCAAGGAGGCTGCCGAAGAGGTCGCGTGACATCGCCGCTATTCGAAGAGCTCTCCAGATGAGCAATCCGAACAGCACAAGAAGAACGCTTGACCCTATAAAGCCAAGCTGCTCGCCCACGGCGGTGAAGATGAAGTCGGTGTGCTGCTCGGGGATGAAATCCAAAGACGTCTGCGAGTTGCGGTCCTGAATGCCCTTGCCCTTGACTCCGCCGGAAGCGATCGCGATCTTCGCCTGAAAGGGGCTGTAGCCCTCGGACCGAACGTCGGGGGTCGGGTCCATGAAGGCGGTTATGCGCTCAAGCTGATAATCCTCCAGCAAGCCCATCTGTAGCACGGCCACCGTCGCCGCGACGGACAGCGCCAGCAGCACCAGGAGGTGACGCACCTTGGCGCCTCCGACCAGGAGAAGTGCTCCGGTCAGCGCGGAGAAGATCATCATGGTTCCGAGGTCGGGCTCGAGATATATCAAGACCATCGGCAACAGGGCCGCAGCCATGCAAAGCGCGACGTCGCGTGCTCGAGCCTCCCCTTTGCGGCGCGCCAGAAGCGCGCCGACTGCGACGATCACACCCAGCTTGGCGATCTCAGACGGTTGGGCGGTCACAAACCCGAGGTCGAACCAACGCCTTGCCCCACTGGTCACCGTGCCCAGGGGAGTCAACACCAGGGCCAGCCCGGCGACGCCGACGATGTACAGAGGAGCGGCTGCAGGCCGAAGATGCTTGTAATCCACGGCGCTCGCGATAACGAGAACAATCGAAGCGACGGCCGCGTAGACGATCTGCCTCTTCAAGAAGAATCCGGGGTCAAGTCCCGCCTGCAGCTGTTTGCTCTCGGTGGCCGAAAAGATCATCAGTGCGCCGAAAGCCACCAGGGCGACTGCAGCAACCAGGAGAGTCGGGTCGACATGGCGGATGGGGGCCTTTCGCGCCATCTGAGCCGACACCGGCTCGCCCCCTATGCGGTCAACGGCTCCCCGGAAGGCATCGTGAGTCGCCATCAGCCGGAGCTGTCCCTGCCGAGGGTGACATCGGTGGACGAATCGAAGCCCCCGATGCCCTCCCAGATCTCGCGCGCGATGGGTGCGGCACTCTCGCCACCATGTCCGGCCCTTTCGACGTAGACCGAGATGACGTACTTCGGCGACCGGGCGGGCCCATAGGAGACAAACCATGCGTCGTTCAGGGTCACGTCGGTCGAGCTCAACTCCGCGGTGCCCGTCTTGCCGCCGAGTGGCATTTTGTCCAGGGGGAACCCTGCAAAGGCGCCTGCCGCCGTACCGGAAGCACCTGAGATGACTTGGACGAGGCCCTGGCGGATGACACCGAGCTCATCTGCCTCGAGTGGCAGGCGCGCCGCCACCCGGGTGTCGAACCTTCGCACGACTCTTCCCTCCCCGGACGCGCCGGGCACGGACAGCCTCGAGCCCAGATACGGCTTCCACACTTTGCCCCCGTTGGCGATCGCGGCATACGTCGTGGCCATCTGAAGGGGAGTGACGATCAGGTCCCCCTGTCCGGTCGACATGTTGATCGTGTAGCCCGGGACCCAGCCGTAGGGGCAAATGGCGCCATCTGTCGCCTTCCTGATTGCGTTGCACCAGGCTCGATCGGGAACACGGCCTTCGGCCTCGTTGGGGAGGTCGATTCCGGTCTGGTGCCCGAAACCGGCGCGCCGCGCATACTTCTGGAAGGGTTCCTTGGCCCCGAAGGCCTCCTCCATGCGAGCGCCGAGGGCGTAGTAGAAGGTGTCGCAGGACACCTCGAGCGAGCGGGCGAACCCCATGGATCCCATGTCGGCCGAGGTCCAGTTATTGAAGATGATACCGTAGGTGAAACTCGGCGGACACCCAAGGTAGGACGATGGATTCGCGACGCCGCTGACCATGGCGGCGCCCGCCGTCACGACCTTGAAGGTCGATCCGGGCGGCCGCTGACCCTGCAGGGCGCGGTTCAGCAGCTTGTCGTCGGTGGGATCGTTTGGCGTGGCAGCCCCAAGAGCCGCGTATTCCTTGGTCGAGATGCCGTCGGCGAGAACGCCCGGGTTGTAGGTGGGGTAACTCGCCATCGCAACCACGCCGCCGGTGCGTGGGTCCATGACCGTCACTCCGGCGCCGGTCGCCTGGTAGTGGGCGGCGCGCGCCGCCCGGATGCCGCTGGCCAGTGCCTTTTCCGATAGACGCTGGATCTCGGCATCCAGGGTGAGTGTGAGATCCCGACCGGGTTGCTCCGCTCGTATGACCGATGTGTCGGTCACCTCACCGCCCGAGTTCACGACCACCTTCTCAAGCCGCGGGCGGCCCCGAAGATAGCGATCGTAGGTGCGCTCGATCCCGGCCTTCCCGATCAGGTCACCCCCCTGATAACGAGGGAGCGCTCGCCTGAAGTAAGGGATCTTCAACTCTTCTTCTGAGATCTGACCCACATAGCCGAGGACGTGCGCGGCGAGTGCACCCTGAGGGTAGGTCCGCACCGGCAGAAGCTCGTACCCGACGCCGGGGAAGTCCTCCTGATTCTCCGCTAGATAGGTCACGTCCTTGCGACTCACGTCGTTTGCAACGGGCACTGGTTTGTACGGCGACATCGCAGGGTTGAGAAGGTTGCTGCGCAGATCGGATCGAGGCCGCTCGAGCACGCGCTCGAGCCTCTCGAGCACTCGCCGCTGCTGGCGCCGCCCCCGCAATACCTGCCGATCGATCGTCACGCTCAACGACAGGCGGTTTCCGACCAGGATCTTGCCGTTGCGGTCAAGGATGCGGCCGCGAGGAGGCTCCGACTGCACCCTCCGGATCCGGTTCTCGCGGGCGAGCACACGGTAGTCCTCGGACGCGAGCACCTGAAGGAACCACAAGCGTGAGAACAGAGCGCCAAAAGCGATGATGATGAGCAGCCCCAAGATCCCCAATCGCATAAGGATGGGTTCGATCACCGGCGTGGAGGCCGGACCTTTGGGCTCAGATCCCTTGCGACGCTTTTCCTTGGACGGAGCCAACGACCGGCGCGCCGAACGCCTCACCATCTATACACCCGCTCCCGGCGCAACCCCCCGGCGATCTTGCGCACCAGAGGGAATACAAACGGAGTCAAGAGCACGTCGTACAGCACCACCAGGCCGGTTATCTGGAGCGTGAAGCCAAAGCTCACCCACGGCTGCCCGAGCATGATCGCCAGCGAGGCGTAACCGAGCTCGGCTGCCGCCGACGCCGCGGCGACCGCAACCACCGGCGTCCACACGGACTCGCGGGCGGTGTACTCACGCAGCGTTCCGACCCCGTACCCGATGAGCGTGTAGACGAGAGCCGTCAACCCCACGATGGAGGGCGGGGGCAACAGCAGGTCTTGAAGCAGTCCCGCGGTGAAGCCGGTCACCATCCCCACCCGCTCGCCCTCGAGGTAGGAAAAGCTGACGAGGACGACCAGGACGAGCTGGGGAATGACCCGGAGCAGCGTGGCGCTTGCCAGAACGGTCGACTGCACGGCAAGGGCGATCACCACCGTTGCGCTTGCAGCCAGCAGCACGGCTGGAGCCCACTCGTTACGAGCTGCAGGTGTGGGCGCCCCGGACGCACTCACGAAGAGCCTGCCCCGCCCGACCTTCGGCCCGCGCCCGGGCGTTTGCCTGCCCGCCCGCCGCGTGGCCCGCTTTCTACCAGCACGTCCACGAACTCCAGGTTGGTGAAGTTGACCGCAGGCTCGACCTCGATCTTCTTCTCGAGGAGACGGCTGTCTGCGCCGACCTCAGCCACCGAGCCGATGGGAATACCCGGGGGGAAGACGCCACGGTTGTAACTCGAAGTAACGACGGTATCGTTCACCGCAACCCTCGATGTGTTGCCGATCAGGTTGAGGGACAGGTTGTCGCTGGATCCCCCGCCCGTTATCAGACCGCTGGCGCCCGCCTGGACGATACGCGCCCCGGCGGCCGCGCCGGGATCGATCAGAAGGAGCACCGTGGACGAGCTGTCCGCTACCTGAACCACCTTACCGACGAGACCGCCTGGAACGACAACCGCCATGTCGGGACGGATCCCCGTGGACCGCCCTTTGTCTATCTGTACCGCCCACCGGTAGTTGGACGGCGTGCTGCCGAGCACCTGGGCCGTAACGACCTTCATTGTGGGGTAGGACTTCTGCAGCTTTAAGGACTGGTGCAGGCGTCGGTTCTCACGCGCAAGAGTCTTCGACCACCCACTCTGGGCGATGGTGCGTTCGAGTCTCTGCTCGAGCTCGGAGTTGCGGGTGCGCAGATCGCGCAGCTCGGCGATTGAGGAGAAGAAGTCGTCGATCGGCCTGACGGCCACGGCAAAGCCGCGTTGAAGTGGGCTGACCATCGTCGTGGCGAAGTCACGGGCCCTCTCCAGGGGCCCCAGACGGCTCTGTCTGAAGTCGAGCGTGATGATCAACAGACAGAGGGCTATGAAGGCGGGGAGCACCACGCGCCCCCTCCCCCTGCGCCGGATCACCTTCTCGAACTTCGAATGGGTGATTGGGCCCCACCGTTTAGTTGCAACGCGATCCCTCTTTCGTAGTCCAGCGCCGCAATTGAAACTCCCAAACTCCTCCGGCGCTAGGAACGAGTCGAAGAAATCAGCACCCGTTTGAGCGCCTCGAATTCTTCGAGGCACTTGCCGGAGCCCCGCGCCACCACCAACAGCGGGTCATCGGCAAGGTGGATCGGCATGCCGATCTCGTGCTTCAGGCGCTCGTCGAGGCCTCTCAGCAGCGACCCTCCCCCCGCAAGCACGATGCCCTTGTCCATGATGTCACCAGCCAACTCCGGAGGTGTCTTGTCCAGGGTGTTCTTGACGGCGTCGACAATCTGATTGACGGGTTCTTCGATCGAGCGGCGGATCTCCTCGGCAGAGACAACGATGGTCTTGGGCAAGCCCGTCACAAGGTCTCTCCCGCGGATCTCGGCTTGCTGGTCCTCCGGGTCCGGGAAGGCTGAAGCGATCGCCATCTTGATCTCTTCCGCCGTACGCTCCCCCAACATCAAGGAGTACTCCTTCTTCACGTAGTTGATCACGGCCTCATCGAGCTCGTCCCCGCCGATGCGGATTGACTGGCTCGTGACAATGCCGCCAAGCGAGACCACGGCGACCTCCGTAGTGCCGCCGCCGATGTCGACCACCATGTTGCCGGTCGGCTCGTGAACGGGCAGTCCGGCGCCAATTGCAGCAGCCATCGGCTCTTCGATGATGAAGGCACTGCGCGCTCCGGCGGAGATGGTGGCTTCCTCGACCGCTCGTTGTTCGACCCCGGTGATGCCCGAGGGAACGCAAACGACCACTCGCGGCTTGGCGAAAAAGGTACGCCTGTGGACCTTCTGGATGAAATACCGAAGCATTTTCTCGGTGACGTCGAAGTCGGCGATGACACCGTCTTTGAGGGGCCGGATGGCAACGATGTGCGCCGGGGTGCGGCCGATCATGCGTTTTGCCTCGGACCCAACCGCCAGGATCCCCCCCGTCTTGGTGTTGATTGCCACCACCGACGGCTGGTTCAGTACGATACCCCGCCCCCGCACGTAAACAAGGGTATTGGCGGTCCCGAGGTCGACCGCCATGTCCCGACCTACGAAGTTGAGGCTACCCATGTCTGTTTGCTCCTGACGACTCTAGTCAACTATAGAGACTCTCCAAAGAAAAGGTCGACCTCTCTGGCCGCAGCTTTAGGGGAATCTGAGCCATGCACGATGTTTTCGGTCACGGCGCTTGCAAAATCGCCCCGGATCGACCCCGGGGAGGCCTCGAGCGGGTTCGTCGGCCCCATGATCCTTCTCACCGCAGTGATGGCTTCCGGGCCCTCGACGACCATGGCCGCCACCGGACCGGAGGTTATGAACGAGACGAGCTCGCTAAAAAAGGGCTTCTCGGTGTGCTCGGCGTAGTGGCGGCGGGCAAGATCCTCGTCGATCGTGAACAGCCTGAGCTCACATATGTCAAAGCCCTTGGCCTCGATCCGGCGTATGACCTCACCCACCAGCCGGCGTCTCACACCGTCGGGCTTGACCATGACGAGAGTGCGCTGAATCTCGGACATCGATTGTTCTCCTTCCGGGCGCGGACAGAAGCCATGCGCCTAGTCCTAGCTGCCGGTCACCAAGCCGCGGGCTTCCCCCACCACGTAATGCGACCCTGTGACGCATATCAGATCGTCCATGGACGTGGCGCCGCGCGCATATGCAAGGGCTGCCGCCAGATCACCGATAACTATGCACTCAAGCCCCGACGACTCCGCTGCGACCCTGATGTCCTGGGGCGGTATCGAGCGCGCCGAGCGGGCCTGGGTTGCGACGACCGAGCACTTGAGCCGGGCCATCTCCAACAGCATGCCGTCCAGGTCCTTGTCGGCGAGCACACCCAGCACGAACCGCACTTGCTCGAAGGGAAACGTCTCGGCCAAGCTCGACACCATGACCGACATGGCCGCCGGATTGTGGGCCACATCCAAGACGATGGAGGCTTCGGCTTCGGCCTTCTTGATCACCTCGAGGCGTCCGGCGCCCGGTGTCGCCGCGAACCCTTCCGCCACGACGTCGGGCGAAAGATTTTGGGCGGGCAGAAACAGAGTTGCCGCCTGGAGCGCGACGGCGGCGTTGACGCCCTGGTGGCGGCCGTGCAGTGGTAGGTAGAGGTCGGAGTACTCTTCCCCTTTCTCCCGCTTCCCGTTCGGCCCGAACGCGCCTCCCGCCGTTTGGATCGAGAGATAACGCCCGCCGAGTGCGATGTTGTTGTCGATCAGGTAGAAGTCCCGGCCCAAAGCCAGGAGCGGAGCCGCAGCCCCCTGGGCCGCCTCCTCCAAGACCGAGAGCACGTCCGGCAGGCGTTCGCCGGTGACCGCAGCGCCGTCCCGCTTGATGATCCCCGCCTTCTCCTTGGCGATGACGACTGGGTCGCTTCCCAGAAGACCGGTGTGATCAAGGCCCACGTTCGTTATGACCGAGACGGGAGCATTGACCACATTGGTCGCGTCCCACCGTCCACCGAGCCCCACCTCGACCACGACCGCATCGACGGGCGCTTCCACGGCCCAGAGGAAGAACATGGCGGTAAGCAGCTCGAAATAGGTGAGCCTTTCGTCCACCCGGGACTCCACGAGCTCGATATAAGGCCACAGGTGCTCGAATGTTTCTCCGAAAATCTCCTCTGAGATGGGCTCACCGTTGAGAGCGATGCGTTCGCAGACGCTCTCGAGGTGGGGGGAGGTGTAGCTGCCGACTGACAGCCCGGTCGCGCTCAGAACAGCAGCGGTGATGCGCGCCGTCGAGCTCTTCCCGTTGGTCCCCGTTATGTGCACGGCCGGGACCCGCCGCTCGGGATGGTCGAGGGCGCTCAACAAGGCCTCGATGCGATGTAGCGATGGTGTCTTAGTTTTCATTGCATCGACGCCGAGCGACTCGAGGTACCCGTTTGCCCTTGCCCAGCTCATAGGGTGCGGTCCGGGGGATTCAACGGCGCGGGACCTTTGCCGTCCAGCGACACCAGCTGCGCCTCGAGCTTGGCTTTGTTGTCCAGGGCGTCTCTGAGCTTGACTCGCTCTTTGTCAACGACGGCATCGGGTGCTTTGGCGACAAACTCCGAATTGGCGAGCTTGCGTTCGGCGTCCCCGATGTCCGCAACCAGGCCCTGCAACCGTTTGGCGATCCTGCCCTTCTCCGCCTCCAGGTCGATGACGTCGTCGAGATCCACCAGCGACTCGATGCCCGAATCCGTGATGGTTCCGGCGCGCCCTGAACCACCGGGCAGCCTGTCGACGAGCTCGACCGACGCCAGCTTGGCAAGAACCAGGAGTGCATCCCGCATCGGGGCGATCTCGGACGCAAAGCTCCCTGCGGCAATCTCCACCCGGATCTTCTTCGCAGCCGGGATCCCGTGCTCGGCCCTGAAACGGCGCAGGGAGGTGACGACCTCGGTGAACCGCCTGATCTGGCCTTCCGCTTGAGCGTCCTTCAGCCCCCCCGTAACGGGCCAGGCCGCACTCATGATCGACCCTGCCTCGGGCCACAGACGGGACCACAGCTCCTCGGTGATGAACGGCATGACCGGGTGCAGGAGCCTCAGGATGCGGTCGAGCACGTGGATCAAGACCGCCTGCGAGGACGTTGCCCGGTCGTCAGACGGCTTCAGCTTGGCCAGCTCGATGTACCAGTCGCAATACTCACTCCACACGAAACGATGAAGCTCCCGCATCGCCTCGGCAAACTCAAAGCGGCCCAGGTGCTCGTCGAGGGCGCCGATGACCTCGTCGAGGCGCGACAGGATCCAGCGGTCTTCGGGGGCGAGGTTTTTGGGGTCCCCGAGGGCGGGCCGGCCCTCCCCGATTGACAGAAACACGAAACGCGATGCGTTCCAGAGCTTGTTCGCGAAGTTGCGCGCGCCCTCAACTCGCTCCTCGGACAAGTTGGTGTCGTTTCCGGGCACGGCCGCAAACGCCAGAGAGAACCTCAGGGCATCGGCGCCGTAGCGCTCGACCATGTCGAGGGGGTCGACGACGTTGCCCACGGACTTTGACATCTTCTTTCCTTCGAAGTCTCGTACGATGCCGTGGAGCAAAACTTCCCTAAAAGGAACATCGCCCGTGAAGTAGAGGCCGGCGAAGATCATGCGGGCGACCCAGAGGTAGAGGATGTCGTAGCCCGTGACCAGCAACGTCGTGGGGTAGAAGAAGCTGAGGTCGTGGCTCTTCTCGGGCCAGCCCAGGGTCGAAAAGGGCCACAGCTGGGACGAGAACCAGGTGTCCAGCACATCCGGGTCCTGGTAGATGTCCCGTGACGAGCACCCGTTGCATTCTCGAGGCTCGTCGACTGCAGCAAAGACTTTGCCGCACTCTTGGCAATACCACACGGGGATTCGGTGGCCCCACCACAACTGTCGGGAGATGCACCAGTCCCGGACATTCTCCATCCAGTTGAGGTACGCCTTCACGAAGCGGTCCGGGGTAAACCTTATGCGGCCTTCCCGCACGACATCCATTGCCGGCCCCGCGAGCGGTTCCATCCTGACGAACCACTGCTCGGATAGCCATGGCTCGGTCTCCGTTCCACACCGGGAGCAATGGGCGACCGAATGGATGTACGGGCGATCAACCTTGTCCACAAGCCCGAGATCGGTCAGTTCCTTCAGCACGGCGCTGCGCGCGACCAAGCGATCCATGCCCTCCCACCGGCCGGCGTTGGCGTTGAGATGAGCGCGTTCATCGAGGATGTTGATGACGTCGAGCCCATGACGCTCGGCGATGGCGAAGTCCAGCGGGTCGTGGGCGGGGGTCGCCTTGACGGCTCCGGTGCCGAACCCGGGATCCACCTCGTCGTCGGCGACGACCGGCAACGGGCGACCGGGGAAGAAGGGATGCCTGAGGAGGCGCCCGAGGGCGTCCTTGTAACGCTCGTCGTCCGGATGAACGGTCACACCGGTGTCCCCGAGCATCGTTTCGATACGCGTTGTGGCGACCGCTATGTGACCCGGACCTTCTGCAAAGGGGTATCGGAAGGTAATGAGCTCGCCGGCGGCCTCCTTGTGGTCCACCTCGATGTCGGACAGCGC
Source organism: Actinomycetota bacterium (assembly GCA_030860205.1). Classification (GTDB taxonomy): domain Bacteria; phylum Actinomycetota; class CADDZG01; order CADDZG01; family WHSQ01; genus JACDDL01. Next base: position 32,510 of record JALZIQ010000001.1, read on the forward strand.
GGTGGTGCAGCGCGGGCACCAGTTGATGATTCGGTTGCCGCGATAGATAATTCCTTCGTTGAACCAACGCACAAAGACGGTCCGTACCGCCCGGGACAACCCTTCATCCAAGGTGAAGCGCTCGCGCTCCCAGTCACAAGAATCTCCCAGCCGGCGCATTTGGTCCAAGATGCGCCCGCCATAGTGCTGCTTCCAGGCCCACACCCGTGCAACGAACGCGTCCCGGCCGAGCTCGCGCCTGTTGGTGCCCTCTGCAGCGAGTTCACGTTCGACGACGTTCTGTGTCCCGATCCCCGCGTGATCAGTTCCCGGGAGCCAAAGGGCCTCGCAGCCCATCATACGGGCGCGCCGAATGCAGGCATCCTGGAGTGTGTGGCCGAAGGCATGGCCCATGTGAAGAGCGCCGGTGACATTGGGTGGCGGGATGACGATCGAGTACGCGGATTTGCTCGAGTACGTGCTCGCTTCGAAGAGTCCCTGGCGCTCCCAGGTGTCGTACCAACGGCTTTCGATTTCGGCCGGCCGGTAGGCCGTGGGGAGGTCGTGCGTCAACTATAGGGACTTTCTAATCAAGGAGCGGCATGGGGTGGCTTTGAAGGGAGTGTAAAACGCTGGCTTACGCCGAGCGTTCGCCGCGCGCCGGCCGCTCTGCCCGCTCCTTCGCACGTGGTACCAGAGTGGGGTTCACCCGTTCGAGCACTACTTCCCGGGTGATGACGCACTTACCGACGTCGCTTCGGCTAGGGAGGTCGTACATGACGTTGAGCAGAACTTCCTCCAGGATCGCCCTCAAGCCCCGCGCCCCGGTTCCCCGCAACATGGACTGCTCGGCCACAGCCTCGAGTGCGTCCGGAGCGAAGTCGAGCTCAACCCCGTCGAACTCGAAGAACCGCTTGTACTGGCGGATCAGAGCGTTCTTGGGCTCGGTCAGGATCTGTACGAGGGCTGTCTTGTCGAGGTTGTGGACATGGGTGATTACAGGCAGACGGCCGATGAACTCGGGGATGAGGCCGTACTTGAGGAGGTCCTCGGGCAGGACGTGACCGAGAATGCTCCCCAGATCCTTTTGTTCCATCTTGCGCACATCGGCCCCGAATCCGATGCCCTTGCTGCCGACCCGGCTTTCGATGATCTTTTCGAGACCTGCGAAAGCCCCGCCGCATATGAACAAGACATTGGTGGTGTCGATCTGGATGAACTCCTGGTGAGGATGCTTGCGGCCGCCTTGCGGAGGAACGCTCGCGGTCGTTCCCTCGAGGATCTTGAGCAGCGCCTGCTGCACGCCTTCACCAGAGACATCGCGCGTGATCGAGGGGTTCTCGCTCTTGCGAGCGATCTTGTCCACCTCGTCGATGTAGATAATGCCCGTCTCGGCGCGCTTGACATCGTAGTCGGCAGCTTGAATGAGCTTCAGCAAGATGTTCTCGACGTCTTCGCCGACGTAGCCGGCTTCGGTGAGTGCAGTTGCATCCGCGATCGCGAACGGGACGTTCAGCATGCGGGCGAGCGTTTGCGCAAGGAGTGTCTTGCCGCAGCCGGTGGGGCCCAATAAGACGATGTTGGATTTGGCAAGCTCGACATCACCGTCCTGACGTGAGCCCACCTGAATACGCTTGTAGTGATTGTAAACGGCTACAGACAAAACCTTCTTGGCGGGCTCTTGTCCGACGATGTAATCGTTGAGGAACTCGTATATCTCTTTGGGTTTGGGCAAGTCCTCGAGTTTGAGGTCTGGGGTTTCCGCGAGCTCCTCTTCGATGATCTCATTGCAGAGGTCGATACATTCATCACAGATATAGACGCCGGGTCCTGCGATCAGTTTCTTTACCTGCTTCTGTGACTTTCCACAGAACGAACATTTGAGAAGGTCACCGCCGTCCCCGAACTTAGGCACTGGTCAATCCCCCTTAGGCTTCGGACTCGGTTTGCGAAGCTTCTCCGTCGGCTTCGGTTCCTGCAAGCCTTGCCGGCTCCCCCTGAAGAAGAGCGCCGGGCATCGTCTCGACGGCCGTGCGGCTTGAGATGACATCATCAATGATACCGTAACTCTTCGCTTCGTCCGGCTCCATGAAGCGGTCCCGGTCGATGTCCTGCTTTACCTGGTCGAAGCTCTGACCGGTGTGATGGGCGATTATCTCCGCCATCCGCTTGGTGAGAGACAACACCTCGCGGGCGTGGATCTCGATGTCGGTCGGAGTGCCCTGAAAACCCGCGGATCCCTGATGGATCATCACCTTTGCGTTCGGCAAGCTGTAGCGCTTGCCTGCCGCTCCGCCGCACAACAGTATGGCCCCCATCGACATCGCCATGCCGACGCACATCGTAGAGACATCGGGCTTGATGTACTGCATGGTGTCGTAGATCGCCATGCCCGCGTAAACCATTCCGCCGGGCGAGTTGATGTACAGATGGATGTCCTTGTCGGGGTCTTCGGACTCGAGATGAAGGAGTTGCGCCACGATCAGATTGGCAACTTGATCGTCGACAGGCGTTCCGAGGAAAACGATTCTCTCCTTGAGCAGCCGCGAGTAAATGTCGAAGGCGCGCTCGCCACGGCTCGTTTGCTCGACCACCATAGGGACCAGGTAGTTGCGGTAAAGGTCTTCGTCGCTCATTTGTCGGCTATGCCTCCACAGCGGCATCGGCTTCTTCGCCCGCCTCGCTCACAGGTGTCTGTTCCTTTGCTGCCTCCACAGTAGACCCATCGTGAGGTCGGCCGATCACATTCGCGCGGTCGACCACGAATGCGAGCGCCTTGCGTCGCAGGATCGCGGCCGCCACCGAACGGAGATTCGCCGGAGTGAGCATCTCCTTCGCGATCTCTGAGGCGGGTCGTCCGGTTCTGGCCGCCTCGAAGCCGACCTCGCGGCCGAGGTCCTCCTGGGCCACCTCGATGTCCTCTCTTCGGGCAACATCCTCCAGAAGAAGCTCGGCTATTACCGAGTTTGCCGCCTCGGCGCGCAGCTCCGACCTCAACTCGAGCACGGTCGATCCGACCTCGCGGGCGTAGCCCTCCAAGCTGATGCCGGCTCGCCCGAGCTCCTCTTCGAAGTGATGGAGGCGGTGCTCGAACTCGGTGTCGACGAGCTGTTCCGGAGGCTCCAGATCGGAGGCCCGAACCAACGCGTCCAGCACCAGACGCCCGATCTCTTCCGAAACCATGCGGACCTTCACCTCGCCGAGGCGCGAGCGGAGATCCTCCCGGAGCTCGTCCAGGGAGTCGAACTCGCCCACCGTCTTGGCGAACTCGTCGTCCAGCGGAGGCAGCCTCTTGGTCTTGACCTCCTTGAGGAGCACCGTGAAGGAGACCGCCCCATCGGCAAGAGCCTCCGCATCCGCGTCCTCACCCACCCGGATCTCGTCGGTGAACCGCAAGATGGCACCGGGGCGGTTGCCCTCCAACTCGTTGTCGAGCTTCGGGGGTCCCGTCCCGGATCCGACCTCGTAGAGAAGATCGGGGGCGCTGGCTCCTTCGACCGGTTCACCGTCCCTCACGCCGTTCAGATCGATCAGGACGTAATCCCCGCGACGGGCCTCCCTCGAAACGCCCTCGAGCTCGGCAAAACGATCTCGGAGCCTGTCGAGCTGTTCGGAGATGTCTTCGTCGTTGACCTCAGAGGGGGGAGCTTCCACCGTCAGCGAGCCGATGTCCGGAAGGTTGATCTCGGGCCTGACATCGACGGTTGCCTCGAACACCACCGGGGACCCTTGAGTGAAATCAATGACCTCGATATCGGGGGGCGCAATCGCCTGGAGGTCTTCGGCGCCCATCGCCTCGCTGTAGAAGTCGGGGAGAGCCTCGCGCAGCGCCTCTTCGCGCACCGTGTCCGCCCCAACGCGTGCATCGATGATCTGGCGAGGGATCTTGCCCTTGCGAAAACCGGGGACCCGGATCTCGTTGGCCCATTTCCGATAAGCGGCCCGAAGGGCCGGTGCGAGGGAGGCTTCCGGCACCTCGACCCGGAGCTTGACGCGATCCTTGCCTATGCGCTCGGAGCTCGTGTGGACCTCGGTGGTCTGCATAGGTCGTCATCCTACGGCCGCCTGGTGCGGCGCGCGGCGCGAGCAGCGGCGCTCAAACGGATGTCGGTCAGGAGAAACCGGCAAGAATTGCCGCTGCCGGAGGAGCGAGGGCCCGGGTCGGGAGTCAGGAACCGCACTAGGCGGACGAAGTGGGGATGACGATCCCTGGCTCCCGACCCGGCTCCCCCCTGTCATCAATCGCTTGCTGCCCGCATTCTGTCTCAGTCAACGATGGATAGCAATAGTTTTCAAGAGCAAGCCTGGGTCACAAATCTCGGGGTGCCGGACTCCGGTAGAAAATCCGGCGCCCCATAGCAACAGCGGGCTGCGCTACCCTGCCCAGATCAGATCATCGAGTGCACCGGGGGGACGATGGACGATCAGCGGCCCTTGCTCGAGCGCCACCGCGCCGTCATGCCGTCTTGGCTGACCCTCTACTACGAAGAACCAATCACCCTCGATCGTGGTGAGGGACGCTATGTGTGGGATAGCGAGGGTCGCAAGTATCTGGACTTCTTCGGGGGCATCCTCACGACGATGTCGGGCCACGCCGTCCCCGAAGTCGTCGAGGCCATCCGGAAGCAAGCGGACAAGCTGCTCCACAGCTCGACCCTCTACCTGATCGACCCCGCAATCAGACTCGCCGAGGAGATCAGCCGGCTGTCACCGATGGAGGACGCCAAGGTGTTCTTTGTCAACTCGGGCACCGAGGCCACCGAAGCGGCCTTGTTGCTGGCGACGACCTACAGGCGCTCGAACCAGATCATCGCCCTGCGCAACAGCTTCCACGGGCGCTCGTTCGCCGCCGTCGGGATCACCGGACAGCGGGGTTGGTCTGCTTCGAGCCTGTCTCCCGTCCACGTCAGCTACGTCCAGAACGGCTACAGATACCGGAGCCCTTTCGGCCATCTCTCCGACACGGACTTCATCGCAGCGTGCGCCGACGACCTCCGCAACATCATCGAGACGACCACGGCGGGAGACGTCGCCTGCATGATCGCCGAGCCGATCCAGGGAGTCGGTGGCTTTGCGATTCCTCCGGACGGATTCTTCCGGGCGATGGTCGACGTCCTGGACGAGTACGGCATCCCCTTCGTTTCCGACGAGGTGCAAACGGGGTGGGGCCGAACCGGCGAGCACTTCTGGGGCGTCGAGGCGCATGGCGTGGTTCCCGACATGGTCACCTTCGCCAAGGGGATCGGGAACGGGCTTGCTCTTGCCGGAGTGGTGGCTCGCCCGGAGATGATGGACTGCATCCAGGCGAACTCGATCTCCACCTTCGGCGGCAACCCCCTAGCCTGTGCCGGCGGGCTGGCAAACCTCGACTACCTGCTGGCACACGATCTTCAAACCAACGCCCGCAAGGTCGGGGAGCGCCTCCTGGCGCATCTCCGGGAGATGGGCGAGCGCATCCCCAATATCGGGGAGGTGCGGGGCAAGGGCCTCATGATCGGGATCGAGTTGGTCGAGCCGGGGGGCAAAAAGCCCGATGTGGCCACAGCCGCAGCCGTAATGGAAGAGACGAAGGCTCGTGGCTTGCTCGTGGGTAAGGGCGGGCTCTACAACAACGTTTTGCGGCTGGCTCCTCCCCTGAGCGTCACGCTCGATGAGGCCGACGAAGGGCTCAGGCTGCTGACCGATTCGTTGGACGCCGCCACGACCGGACCCTGACGTGGGATGATCGGTGCCGCCGGGGCGTAGCGCAGCTTGGTTAGCGCGCCTGCTTTGGGAGCAGGAGGCCGGCGGTTCGAATCCGCCCGCCCCGACAGCAAGGACCGGTAGCCTTTCCGAAATGGCTCCTGAGCGGCCTCCGTTTCCGCCCGGCCGGCACGCTCTCCGCGACCGTATCGAGAGGCCTCCCAAGACGAACGAGAGAAGATCCGGCGCTTGCTTTCCTCGCGCAAAAGCACTGCACACGGGCAGTACATTCCGTTCCGGACGCTCTGACGCGTGGCGACCTCGAACCACGCTGGCGCACCCGAACCCTTAAACCAGATTCAAACTGACTCACTACGTGACTCTGACAACCTCTCCAGATTACGAGAAGCGTCTTCCGGCACCCGACGGCCTCGAGGTCGCTGATCCCGGCGGTAAGCCTCGGCGCTTACCCGCCCGACCCTCCTCAAGATTCCATTCAACCCAACCAGCGCCGCCAGAAATAGTGAAGCCACCCCGCAAAAGAGGATGACGAGCCGGGCTACGGAGAGGATCTGCCCCGTGATCCCCGATCCCGGAACACCCGCTTCCAAAAGCTGTACGAGCCCCAACCAAAACCCGGCCCCGATCGCAAGGCACAGGAGGAGCTTCCAACTGATCAACTGCTGTTCTTCTCCCTCGCTCTGGGAAGAACCGGCGACGTCGGCTTCAGATGCGCGGTGAAGTGCGCGCGTAGAAGTCTCCTTCATGTGCCCCCATCGGAAAAGACTGGAACCCCATTCCGGACGAAGCGTAGACCAGCGGGAGAGGCGAATCCCCTATCGGCAACACATTCCCCTTTTTTAGATCGGGTTGCAAGAGCAAGACGGCGAATTGCGGTCGAATGGTGACTCTGAGTTAAGGCCGCCGCCGGCTAAAGGGCCTTGACAACCGGCCGATACTCGACTATGCGGTGTTGTCCGGCCTGCGAAGTCGAAACCGAGGAACGAGAGTGCTGGGTATGCGGCGCGCCCACCAAGATCGGCACGCTCTTCTACTGGTCCCGGCCCGCATTCAAGAAGGCCAACTACTTCAGCTCGCCCTCGCGCCCAGAAGCACAGGGGCGACCCCCCGGAGGCCCGGAGCCGACACCGGCACGGCGTCCGCAGAAGGTCGTCCGTCCCTGAGACCCGATTAGGGTGGGCCACTAAGCGGGTGTAGCTCAATGGTAGAGCTCCAGCCTTCCAAGCTGGTGATGGGGGTTCGATTCCCCTCACCCGCTCCAGAATCGGAAAGAGGAGCTACCCATGAGTGTTTCCGAGTTCGTTGCCCGGAGATCCGAACGCTATCTCGATTGGTACATCGAGGCGTGCTCAATACCCTCCCTGGCCGATGAGCCGGAATCTCTGGCGGACATGGCGGCATGGCTCGTCGAGCACTTCCACGCCCTCGGGGCTTCGACCGAGCGGCTGACCTTTGAAGGTGCACCGGATGCCATCCTCGCCACCCTTGGCTCAGGAGACCCAACCGTGCTCGTCTACGACCATTACGACGTCCAGCCCGTCGATCCCATCGAACTGTGGGAATCCAAGCCCTTTTCACCCGAGGTGAAAAACGGAGTGCTCTACGCACGCGGGGCGGCGGACAACAAGGGTGATCTGGTCGCACGCCTGGCCGCGCTCGAGGTCTTCGCCGAAACGTACGGCGGGCCACCCTTTCGAATCAAGTTCCTGGTCGAAGGAGAGGAGGAGACCGGATCTCGTTCCTTTCCGGGGCTGGTCGCACGCTACGGGCACAAGCTCGCGGCCGACGGTTGCATCTGGGAGGGGGCCGGAGTGGACCTGGCCGGGAGGCCCGAGATAGTCTTCGGCGCCAAGGGTCTCGCGTACGTCGAGCTCAATTACCGCGGGCTGGCGAGCGACCAGCACTCTTCTGTTGCCGTAATAGCTCCAAGTCCGGTCTGGTATCTGATCGAGGCCCTCGGCTCGCTTCGAAGCCCCGACGGCAGAGTGCTGATCGAGGGTTTCTACGACGAAGTCGTGCCTCCATCGGAGGCGGACGAGAGGATGCTCGAGGAGCTGCCCTTCGAAGAGGAGGCCGAGAGGGAGCGGCTGGGCGTCGAGGGTTTCGTCGGAGGCGCCACCGGTCTCGATCTGGTTCGCCGCTTCTTCTTCGAACCGACCTGCAACATCGCCGGAATCGATGCAGGCTTCACCGTTCCGGGCGCGTCGAAGACCGTGTTGCCGCGCTCGGCACTCGCCAAGGTCGACTTCCGCCTAGTCCCCGACCAAGACCCCGCCGACATAGTCGTCAAACTGCGGAAGCACCTGGCCAAGCACGGTTACGAGAAGATCGAGATCCTCGGTCATTCGATGGAGCATCCCGTTCGGTCTCCGAGTGACTCCATGATCGGGCGCGCCGCGGTGTCCGCTGCCGAGAAGGTGTACGCGGACAAACCCGCAGTTGCGCCGCTCATGATCGCAACGGGGCCGATGCACCCCATTGCCGGAACACTCGGAATACCTACGGTTTCGCCCGCCGGTGTTTGCCGCCCGGACTCGAATATCCACGCTCCCAATGAGCACTGCCTCATCGAGGACTTCAATAGGACGATCGAGTACACCGTCGCCTGGCTGGAGGCATTCGGCTCGAGTGGGTGACAGATGTGCTTTTGACGCAGCATCCAGTCGCCCTGTCAGAAAGGAGCCAACTGCTCCTCCGTAGGCTCCGCTCAGCAGTACCACGGCTCGGTCAGGTAAGGGACTGTGACGCGTTGGCGCACGACCGGCGCGCCTTTCGATATCCCAAGGGCAGCCTCGGCCAGCCCCAGCACCTGCCGGAACACCTCCGCCCGCGGCGCCCTGGTCTTTTCTACTGCTGCGAGGACATCACGCTGCAAGCGGTCCACACGTTCGTCGGGATGGGTCCATGGATAAACGAGCGAAACCGGGTCGAACCGGCCGACGATCCCTTCGACTCCCGACAGCTCGAGCAACTTCGAGCCGGCGGGGATGAGAAGGCGGATTGCATATTGGATCGGTGCAGTGTTGCCCACGAGCCCCAGCTCGTTTATGGAGAGCAACATCTCCCGGTAACCCTCGAGCGTGGTCCATGGGGTGAACGCCACAAATGTCGGGTTGAGCAATAACCCAACGGCATCGCAGAGAGCAACAACGTGGTGAAAATCTTCCGCCGCGTGGTTCTTGTCGAAGATCGCAAGAATCGCATCGTCGACGCTTTCCACCGCGCTCGTGATGAACAGACATCCCGTTTGCTGGAGAGTGTGAAGGTGTCGGGCGTGCTGAATAAGATGCTCGACTTTTATTGTTACGTCGTATGTGACGTTCGGGAACAGATCGTGCAACGAAGTCACCAGCCTCAGCGCATGGCCCGGAGCGTTGAAGAAATCGGGGTCGCCGAAAGTGATGTGTCTTGCGCCGGCAGCGACCTGACCGGCTACGTCGGCCAGAACTATGTCGGTGTCGACGACGCGGAACCGGCCACCGTAGACCGGGACAATAGGGCAGTGGCGGCAGAGGTGCTTGCACCCGCGCGTGGCTTCCGTGTACCCGACGGCGCGCACGTCTTCGCGCCCTGCATGCAAATGCGCGTAATCGCTCAGTGGGGGAAGGTCGTGCCTGTCTGGAACCATAAAGCGTTGTCTTGCCAGTGAAATGACGGGGTCAGGCTGACGTCCGGGTGCGGGGCGCGCCAGCCTTCCGACCAGATCAACCAGTCCCTGCTCGAACTCGCCACCCAAGATGGTGCCGGCTCCCAGCGATCGCAAGTAGTCCTCGTTCACCGGGGCGTACAAACCGTAGAAGCAAATGTGGCAGCGCGTGTTGATGGACTTCACCTGAGCCAGGGCTTCGACAGCCAGGCGGGTGGCCGTGTGCATCGGAACGTAGAAGGCGATGAGGTCTGCGGCAGCTATGACTTCATCGTCGAGCCCCTCCACTGCCAGGTCCTGGCACGTCACGACCGCCCCCGCGCTCCGCAACCACGCTGCCGGGGACGCCAGCCCGAAGGGCTGACGGCCCATCTCGTAGGTCGAGATCAGGACGACCTTCACTCGGGCCCCAGGATTACCTCGAGGCAGGAATGGGCGATTCGCAGTGCTTGTTCAACCTCGGCGGGGCTTTCTCCGGAAGCGAAGAGAAAGCCGAGATAACGGCCCCCCTCCGGCAACGGTTCGACGGCGCTTCCCAAGGGGATGGTCACCGAAAGCCCGAGCACGCCTGGGACCGCCAGCGCCTCGTCCTGGCCCTTCACGGCTTCGAGCACGCCGCGCCCCCCTATGGGGATCATCATGACCCCGGAGGCGCGCCACGGCCGTCCCCTGTGCCGCGGAGGCAGGTCGAGCGCATGGCGCAGAATGAGCTCCTCCAGACTGATCCCCACGCCGAAGCGCAGCGCCCGCGAGCACAGACCCCCGATGGAGCGCGCGGCAATCTCCAGAACTGCGGCCTGATCGCCCCGAACCCTCAGCTCCGCGTGAACCGGCCCTTCCACGAGCCCCAGGGCGGCCGCTGCTGCTGCTGTCGTCCGGGTAATCGCCGCGAGTGTGGCCTCCGGCTGCCGCGAGGGGGTCACGTAGAGGGTCTCCTCGAAGTAAGGACCTTCGAGCGGATCGGGTTTGTCGAAGACGGCCAAGACCTCGAGGCAGCCACCTGCGAGCAAACCCTCAACCGCTACCTCCGTCCCGGGAAGGTAGCGCTCGACCAACAGGCGGTGATCGCCGCCCGCCGCGACGGAGATGGCCCGGACGCGTTCCGCCGCAGCGATCGCTGCAACACGGTTGTCGGTCCGGATCACTCCGCGGCTTGCAGCCAATGAGAGCGGCTTGATCACGCACGGCCATCCGATTGCATCTGCAAGGGCCCCAATGTCCGAATCCTCGGCCGCCACGGCGTAGCCGGGCTGCGGGATCTGCGCCGCCGCAAGCGCGTCGCGCATGGCCGCCTTGTCACGAGCGGCAAGGGCAGCTTCGATGGGGTTGTGGCGAAGACCCAGGCGCTTCGCCGCAAGCGAGGCAACCACGACCCCCTGATCGTCGACGGGCACAATCGCATCGAGGGGGTCCCGGCGCGCCAGCTCGACTATCTTCCGGGCCGAAGCCTCTGGCTCGTTCAGGTTCAGGCTCACGGCGCGATCACCCAACACGCTCGATATCGCGAGCCGCCGGTCGGTTGCAACCACCACTTCGGCTTGGAGCGCTCCGGCCGCCTCGAGGAAGTCCCTCGCCCGGTAGGTTTCCGTCGGCAGGAGCAACAAGACACGCGCCATGCGCCTATCATGGACTGAGCGACAGCGGAGATTGCCCATCGTCGCCGGAAGCGAGCAGACTTGAAGAAACCATTGGCTTTTTGGCAGAGGAAGCCCGCAGACAGGCCGGCCGCCGGCAGAGCGCCCGTTCGCATCACCCCGCAGGCGCGCGACAAGGTCCTCTCGATCCGGGGATCGGAACCGGAGGCTCAGCGCCTTGCGGTCTGGCTCGAGGTGACGGGAGAGGCGGACGCTCAGTACACCTACGACATCTACCTGCTTCCCGTTGAGGAGGCGGGGCCTCAGGATGTGGTGATCCCCGACGACGACCTCTCAATCGTCGTGGCCGGCTCGAGCCTCGACAAGGTGGCCGGCGCCGCGATTGATTTTTCAGGCGACGCCTTCACCGGGGGTCTGTGGCTCGACAACCCCAACAAGCCGGCGCCGGCGATGCCCAAGCTCCCGATCATGGATATCCCGCCCCTCGGGAGTACGGGCCCAAGCCCAAGCCCCGCGGTGGGCGCGAAGCCACCCGCCGATCTGAGCGGCGACGTCGCGCAGCGCGTCTCGCAGATTCTCGAACAACAGATAAACCCATCTATCGCCGCGCACGGTGGGCGCGCCGACTTGGTTGCGGTGGAGAACGATACCGCCTACCTCAGGCTCAGCGGAGGATGCCAGGGTTGCGGGATGGCGACGGTGACGCTCAGCCAGGGGATCGAGGTTGCCATCAAGGAAGCCGTGCCCGAGGTCGCAAATGTTGTCGATGTCACCGACCACCAGAGCGGGACGAACCCTTACTTCCAAGCCTCCAAGAAATAGCCGCAGCTGAGCGACGCTACCGGACGGAAGCGCTTTCAGGAGAATGGTAAACCTCGTAGCGTCCGGGTCCGCGGGACTTTGCGCTGTACATAGCGGCGTCCGCATTCCTCAGCAGCATCCGGGCATCGTGAGGTGCGTCGGCAACCGCAACTCCAATGCTGGCGTGGATGGAGACCTCCTGACCGCCGACGACAAACGGTGAGTTGAGAGATTCCAGTATGCGGCTTGCGATGGTGGTCGCGTCGCTCTCGTGCTCGACGCCTTCGAGCAACACGACGAACTCGTCTCCACCCAGACGGGAAGCTGTGTCTTCGGAGCGGAGGCACGGCTTGATTCGACCGGCGGCTGCGATCAGCATCTGGTCGCCTGCAGCGTGCCCGAAGAGATCGTTGACCGTCTTGAAGTCGTCCAGATCGATGAACAACACCGCTAGGTGCTCGCGGCGGCGGGCGGATGCCGCGATCGCATGCTCGAGCCGGTCGACGAGAAGGGAGCGGTTCGCAAGCCCGGTCAAAGGGTCGTGCAGCGCATTGTGACGAAGCTGCTCTTCCAGCGTTCTGCGTTCTGAAATGTCACGGTAGTTGATGAAAATGCCCTGAACGCCTGGGTCTTCGAGCAAGCTGGTCAAGGAAACCTCGAGCCAACGGTAGCAGCCGTCCTGGTGGCGCACCCGCAGATCTATTCGGCTGTAGCTTCCCGAAAGTTCTAGAAGCTTCTCAATGGTCTCCTTCCCGAGCGCGACATCATCTGGATGCACGAGATCGAACATCGATCTGCCCATTTGCTCATGGGGCGAAAATCCGAGGACGCTCTCGACCGAAGGACTCAAGTAGGTGATGAGACCTCCCGCGTCGATCACGAGAATTACGTCAGACGCATGCTGCACCAGCGATCGGAAATGCTCTCTTTGCAGGGCCAGCCCTGCCTCGAATTCCTTGCGCTCGGTTATGTCGAGCATCACCCCGCGGTAATGACGACGGCCGTCGGGGCCGCTCATGAGGACGTATTCGTCGCTGATCCATACGAGGCGGCCATCCTTGGCCCTGAAACGGTACTCGATCCTGTGGGTGCTCCCATCGGGGCGATACCGATCACGGTCCTCTTCTTGAAGGACCCTGTCACGGTCCTCCGTATACAATCGGCTGAGCCAAAGATCGCTCGTGAATTCCTTCGGGGAGTAGCCCAGAAAGGTCTCCACCTGGGGGCTGACAAAGTGCCATTCGTCCGCCCCCCCGACATCGGCCCGATAGACCATCGCCGGCACGTGCTCCAGCAGGTTCCTGTAGTCTGCCTCGTCCCACTCCACTGCCAACCCCTTTGCCCGCCTCACCCCGGCCTGTTAAAGGTCAATGGTACACCATATCTGTTAATTCCTGGAAGAATGGCTGCACCCTCTGCTCTGGGTCGATGCCCAGCTTTGTTCTGGGACAATGGTCACCATATGGGGGACCACAACGCAACTGTCGACGTCTTCGGCCGGGCGGTTCGGGATCTCCGGATCTCGGTGACCGATCGGTGCAACTTCCGCTGCGTCTACTGCATGCCCAAAGAAGTCTTCGGACGCGACTACCAGTTCCTCGAACGACGCGAGTTGCTCACCTTCGAAGAGATCGAGCGCCTGGCTCGCATCTTCGTGGGACTTGGAGTCAAGAAGATCCGCCTCACGGGGGGTGAGCCGCTCGTCCGGCGCAACATCGAGCAGCTGATCTCGAAGCTCGCTGCGATCGAAGGTCTCGATCTCACGCTCACCACCAACGGATCGATTCTGGAGAAGAAAGCGGCCGGCTTGAGAGCGGCGGGGCTGCAGAGGGTGACGGTCAGCCTCGATTCCCTCGAGGATGAGGTCTTCATGGCCATGAACGACGTGAGCTTCCCCGTGGAACGCGTGCTCGCCGGGATCGAGGCTGCGGCTCAAGCCGGCCTGGCGCCGGTCAAGATCAATGCGGTGGTCAAGCGAGGCCTGAATGAAACCGGCGTGGTGGACATGGCGCGCTACTTCAAGGGCACAGGCCACATCCTGAGGTTCATCGAATACATGGACGTCGGCCACAGCAACGGCTGGAAGATGGACGACGTGGTCCCGGCGCGCGAGATTATCTCGATGATCGATGCCGAGATGCCACTCGAGCCGTTCGAGCCGAACTACCTTGGCGAGGTCGCAAACCGGTGGCGTTACTTGGATGGAAGCGGCGAGATCGGAGTCATCGCCTCGGTCACACAAGCCTTCTGCGGGAGCTGCACGCGGGCGCGCATCTCGGTCGAGGGCTCGCTCTTTACCTGTTTGTTCTCGACCGGGGGCACAGACCTGAGGGCGGCGCTGCGGTCCGGCGCGCCGGACTCAGCCATAGCCGGCCTGATCGCGTCGGTCTGGCGAGCTCGCCGGGACCGTTACTCGGAGATCCGCACCTCGGAAACCGTCGGGTTGCCCAAGGTGGAGATGTCCTACATCGGCGGGTAAGGGCGGGCACGTGGGCGGTACCGAGGGGCTCAAGTTCGACCACGTAATTCTTGCGGTGACGGACCTGGCTGCCGGCGCAGAGCTGATGTTCAGGAAGACAGGGCTCGGATCGGTGCCCGGCGGGCGCCATACGGGACTGGGAACCGGGAATCGCATCATCCCCCTGGGCCCCGACTATATCGAGCTCATGGGGATCGTCGACGCCGACCAGGCCGCCGGGAGTCCGCTCGGGCGCTGGGTGGCCAGGCGGCTGACCATCCGGGAGGGCCTCGCGGCCTTCTGCCTCGCGACAGAGGACATCGACGCCGTCGGCCGGCGTCTCGGCCTGAACCCGGAGCCGATGGAGCGCACGGCCCCGGACGGGACCACGCTGGGATGGAGGCTTGCGGGCCTCGAGGCCGCGATGACCGATCCGTGCAAGCCGTTCTTCATCCAGTGGGACATCCCCCCGGAGAAGCACCCGGGGCGCATGGCCGCCGAACATGAGGTCACGCCTCTCGGCATCTCCTGGGTCGAGGTATCCAGCGACCCGGGTGTCATCCCCGCCTGGATCGAAGACAGCTCCCTCGACGTCCGGATCACGCCCGGCGAAAGTGGCATATTCGGGGTCGGCGTTCGGACCGCCGACGGCGAGCTGGTGCTGCGGTAGACCACCGCCGCCGCCGCTATTCCGAGAGCGAGGTTGCTGCGGAACCTACTGGTTGGAGGAGTGCCCGGGGAATAGGGTGAGCTCGGGGTTGATCACCGGCGCCGCGTTGTTCACCGCGGTGGCGGCCTCACCGAATCCCGTTGCGATGAGCCGGACCTTGCCGGGGTAGTCGGTGATATCGCCCGCAGCGAAGATACGCCGGTGATTTGTCGCCATATTCGTGTCCACGAGAATTTGACGCTTCTCGAGGCGCAGCCCCCACTTCTTGAGCGGCCCGAGATCGGCGGTGAACCCAAGGGCCGCCACGACCGCCTGCACCTCGAGAGTGCGGCGCTCATCGGTGCTCTTGTTGTGAATCTCGACCGCCTCGACCCGGCCGTTTCCGATAATGCGGGCCACCTCCGTGAACGTCAGCACCTCGACGGGCGACTCAAGAACCTGTTTCACGGTGTGCTCGTGGGCGCGGAATTTGTCACGCCGGTGAATGAGCGTGATATGGCGCGACACACCCTGCAGGTTGAGCGCCCAGTCGAAGGCGCTGTCTCCCCCGCCGACGATAAGGATGTCCTGGCCGGCGAGGTCGTCGAGCTTCGGCACGAAGTACCGAAGTCCCCGCCCCTCGAACTCCTGCGCGTCGGGAAGCGGCCGGGGCGTGAAGGTCCCGAGCCCCCCGGTGATCACGACGGCCTTGCAAACGATCTCGGCGCCTTTGTGGCTCGTCACAGTCAGTTGGGCATCGTCCTGCAGGAGATGCTCGGCGCGATGGCCGAGGAGGTAGGTGGGCCCGAAGGATGCAGCCTGCTCGACCAGGTTGTCGACGAGATCCTGGCCCTTCACCGCCGGGAAGCCCGGGACGTCGAAAATCAGCTTCTCCGGGTACATGGCGGCAACCTGCCCCCCCGGCTCATCGAGCGAATCGATGAGCACCGACCTGAAACCCCGGAAACCGGCGTAGTAAGCGCAGTAGAGGCCGGCGGGGCCTGCGCCGATGATAAGCAGATCGACGTCGTGGCGCTCTCGGGGGGTGTTCTGGGACTCGGTCATGTTCGGTCGACCTTATAGCGTTCGGCAGTAGGCTAGGGGTCTGCGCCCGTAGCTCAGTCGGATAGAGCGGGAGACTTCTAATCTCTAGGTCGGGGGTTCGAATCCCTCCGGGCGCGCAAAAGAAGTCCTGGGTCAGAGGGCTACCCTTCCTGTGCAGTTGGGGTACGTTTGATCCGTATCGCGATCCTGTGCTCGTCCGGTCCCCTCTTTGCTAGGCCTGGTTTAGCGCCGCCTGACGCGCTCGACAGCTGTTACCACATCATTCTTGTTCACATCGGCGGTATCAAATCCGTTATCTCCGAAGATTCGGTCTGGCCTGCTGGAGCCGCCACAGCTAGTCCCTTCGTATGAAAACTGCCACGCCGACAAGGTGTCGTTACCAGGGCCACCATACAGAGATGAGGCATGTGCACACGAACCTTCGTATAGGTCGTCGTTGCCCTTGCCACCTGAAAGAAGATCCGCCCCGTAGTCTCCCCAAACTATGTCATTGCCTTTCGAGCCCCGCAAGGTGTCGGAGACGCTTTCATACTCCGAGTCGACATCCAGCACCCTATCGTCACCGCCATTACCGTCTACGATGTCGTGCCCGAAGGACCCGTCAAGCTCATCAGCACCATCGCCGCCGTTAATCCGATCCGCACCAGGCCCGCCCTTTGCGAAATCGTTCCCCGGTCCTGCGCAAATATAATCTCTAGGATCATTACCGGACGGCCAATCGCCCCCTGTGTAAATAGTGTCCCTGCCTCCCAATGCGACAATCACATCAGACTTATACGGGGAACCAGAAAGATTATCCGGCCCATTCGTCCCGACCTTCGTCGCGCGCTTACCGAAACAATAATATGCCGCGTGTGCTGATGGTGCCGCCGCGATTAGCAATCCCCCGACGAGAGATACAACAACAAGCGACCGTGCAACTGGCCCTTTACTCATCCCCACCTTCTCCTCAGTCGAAAGTCGAGCCGGACACGTGCTTACTAACAACGCCAGCCAGGCGGGAAAGTTATCTCTAGCGCCAGGAGCGTTCAGCCACCTGGCCCCCAGCGGGCCCGCCGGAATATCTGCCACGACTGATCCGGCATGGGTCGGCCTTCTAAGTCCTCCCGCAGCTCGCATAGGGGTCGTCACCGATGCGGTCCCCTGCGTTGCCCTCCGCCGGGCACAGGTACACCGGAACCGACACCTCGAACATTCGGGATCCGTCTTCCGCCGAGGGTGAGTACACGTTGAGCTTTGCAAAGGTGGGCATGGCGACTTCGAACTTCATACGCTCGGAGAAGTCGCCGCGGCATCCGCTCCCGCAGGTGGCGGTCGTGAACCCATCGGTGATGACTTCCCCGTCTCGGTCGACCAGCTCGTAAACCACAGTCGCTTCGAACACGTTCGCCGTCCCCTCCATCGTGAGGCTATCGACGAACGACTTCGGGTGTTCGGCATAGGGGGGCTTGGTGACAACGATCGGGGGAAGCAGCCTCTCGTAGGACTCCTCGGTCAGCGGAGCGTCGGTCAGCGGGGCGCCGTCCTCGAGAATCTCGACGCTGGTGATGTCCTCATACTGCAGGACTGTGGCTGCAACCTGCGCCAGGGCGAGGTTGCGATCGTCGGCGGAGAAACCATCCGGGAAACCAGACAAGTCGACGGTCGTGCGCCGGCCAAGATCGAGTCCGTTGAGGCGGGTTGCGGACGAAAACGCAGTGCGCACGCTTGGGCCGGTCGTCTCCGCAACCGGTACGGAGGGGCCACCGAGCACCTGCTTCAAGGTCGACTCCATGAGGGCCACTCGTTCGGCCGGCGCGCGGTCGCTCTCGCTCACCAGCGGGGTTTCGATGAACTGGTGATTTAGGAACAGCACGTCGCCCTGTGCGTACCAGGTCTGCATCGTGATCAGACCGCTCATCGACTCGTTCGACTCCCCGTCGTCCACCGGTGGGGTGTCCTTGACGCCTGGGGTGTCCTCGTCGCCGGCAGGAGGGAGCAGTGCCGCGTCCTGCTTCAGTAGCGAGCCCGCGCCCTGCACGCCGGCCACCACGGCTACCGCGACCACCGCGGCGGCCAGAACAACGCCGACTTTGCGGCGCACCAGCCGTCCGTGTGCCCGAGCCCGGAACCGATCCCAGTCGTCCTGTGACGGAAGCTCCGCCTCGCGCCGCTGCACTCCCATCTGTCGCAAACGCTCATCGATATTCATTGTGCGGTCACTCCTTTGCCCAGCTCGGCGCGCAGGCGTATGAGCGCGCGTCGAAGGTCAGATTTGACGGTATTGAGTGGACGCTCGAGCACATTGGCGATGTCCGTTTCGCTCATGTCCTCGTAGAAGCGCATCACGACTACCGCCCGTTTGATCGGTGAGAGCATCGAGAGCGCTTGGGCCACCAGCATCGCCTCGGCGACGTCGGGCTGCAGGCTCGACAGTTGGAGCTCCGGGGCCTTGCGACGTTCCAGGACCTTACGACGGTAATTGCTGCGGCAGAGGTTGACCAAAGTCCTGCGCACGTACGGACCCGGGTCGGCGTTTCGAATACGAGGCCATGCCGTGTACGCCTTGAGGAGGGCCTCCTGCGCCAGATCCTCGGCATCCGCCGGGTTTGCGCTGATGAACAACGCCAGCCGCCTAAGGTCAGCCACTTGGGTGTAGTAAAAGTCCCTGAACTCATCGTCGCGCTCCTGCATCCGCATACTGCTATTGACTCACAGGAATGCCGAAAGGTTGCATCCACCCCATGACCGGGGAGACTCTGTTTCGGCCACGCGGCGCGCCACCTCGGCGGGAGAGACATCTGCTTCGCACCTGGCAAACTGGTTCATGCGTAGGAATCGCCAAAGGGAGCCCGGCCCGGGAGCTCTGTTAGGGAGAAGGAAGCTATGGAGGGTCCGAAGGGGCACCAACGGCGGCGCCGTGGCTGCCAGACGAGCTCACCCTGCCCGCGCTGCGATCGGCGGCACGCGAGTGCAGGGGCTGCGACCTGTGGGAACGTGGCACTCAAACGGTGTTCGGAGCGGGAACGACCGGCTCGGAGGTGACGCTGGTCGAGGAACAGCCCGGCGACCGGGAGGACACCTCCGGTGAGCCGTTCGTGGGGTCGGCGGGGCGATTGCTCGACGAGGCACTCGAATCGCGCCTGATGGGGATCCCCCGACGTAGGACCGAACTCGACGCTTCCCCAAAAAGGACGGCTGACAAGGATCGTGTTGTCGACTATGAACCGGACCTCAGCCTCTGGCTGTACCCGTTTAGCGTGCAAGGATTCTGCGAAGTTTGGCTTTAGCCGGTCCGGCCCCGAGCCGGTCTTACCTGTAGACCTCACCCCGCGGCTCCACGTTAACGACGACTACAAGGAGCTCATCGTCATGGATCTCATAGACGATCCTGTAGCCGCCGACCCTTAGCCGCCACGCAGGCGGATCGAAGTCGGTCAACTTGGCCGCTCCGGTCGGCAACGGTTCCTCGGCTAGCGATCTGATACTCGACTTTAGGCGTTCATACCCTCGGGGATCGCCCTGGCGGATTCGCCGGAGCCCACGCTCAGCCCGTTTTGCGAGCCGGACCCGGAACATCAGCTTCTTCGGCCTCTACGGAGGAGAAGACCGACTCCGCGGGGCGTCCACGAATATCGCCCGCGCGGTGTTCGAGGATCGCGACCGCATCTTCAAGATCTTCGACTCCTTGCTGAAGCTCGTTCCACCGCTCAACGGAGACGACAACTGCCAGCGGCCGGCCTCGCTCGGTTATCAACAAGGAGTCGTCCTCGAGCTGTGCCAGTTCCTCTCGGATCCGATCTCTGAGCTCGGTCTTGGGAACGATTCTAGTCGCCATAGCAGTAATTGTACGTCAGAGCGTACGTTCTCGGCAAGGGGAGCAAGTGGGGCTGTTCCCTCCGGGCCAGGATCCAGGGGACGGTCAGTCGGCGACGTGGTTGCTGCGTCCAATCCGTGCGGCTTGCCGGGAGGCGTCGTAGCCGGAAAGGCCTTAGACCGCAAGGCCCTCGGCCGGCCTTGTGATGCGGGCGACCGCCTGAGCGATCGTCGCTAATCCGTCGACGGGGTCGCCCGAGAGATGCACCCGTAGGACCGGCAAGTCACGCGCGCGGAGCGCCTCGAGATCTCCCACCGCCTGGGCGTGCAACAACGCATCGAAGCCGTATCCCGCGTGGGGAATCTCCACCTCCTCGCCACCAGCCGATTCGATCTGAAGAAAAACGCCTTCTCCCGGCCCTCCTTTGTGGAGTTGACCGGTGGAATGGAGAAAGCGCGGACCGTACCCGACCGTTGTTGCGGACTTACGTGCGTCGCGAACCGAGTTGCGCATCGACATGAGCGCGGCGTCTGCACCTGAGCTGGGAGGCACGTAGGCCATGATTCCGAAATAGCGCCCGGGGTCGGCCTTGTCCACGAGCGCACGAAGCGCCTCGTCGAGGCTGGATGCATCCGGCGCGCCGAACACCTCGATCTGTCTTTGGACGACATCGGGGTCCTCCTCAGGCCAGCGTCCCTCGCTCAAATAGGTCTCGATGGTCTCCGCGGCGAGGTCTTTCGCCTCCTGGACATTGGGTTGGTCGAACGCGTTGATCTGCAGCACCGCACCAGATACAGCCACGGCGAATTCCCAGAGAAAGAACTGTGCGCCCAGATCCGACGGTTCAGAAAACTCGACTGTGATCAGGGGGTGGCCGGCATCCGCGAGTGCATCGAGGCGCTCGTCGAGCTCTCCATTCACAGCAGACCTATTGCGCAGGTAAGCGAAGACGCGGTCCTCGCCGTACACGTCCGGGCCGCCGAGAGGCTCGTCCGCGACAGGGATGATTCCCGTTCCTTTCTTGCCGGTGCTCTCGGCCACGAGCTGCTCGGCCCAGAGGCCGAAGCTGTCCACGGGTTCCGAAACGACAAAGGTGAGCTTGTCCCGGCCCCGCAGCGCCAGCTCGCCGATCGCAGCTCCGAGCCACAGACCGGGGTTGGCGTCGGGCCTTGCAGAGGTCGACTCGTTTTCCGCGGCTTCCGCTTTGCCCAACAAACCGGCAAGATCCACCCCGATCAACGCAGCCGGCACCATCCCGAAAGGGGACAGCGCCGAATAACGCCCTCCGATCTCGGGATCGGCAAGGAAGGTGCGCCGGAAGCCATCCTTGGCCGCGAGGTCGGCAAGAGATGTATCCGGATCGGTGATCGCAATGAAGTGAGCACCATCGTCGACCTTGTCGCGGAAGTAGGCGTAGAAGGAGCGAGTTTCGAGCGTGCCTCCGGACTTGCTGGAAACAATGAACAAAGTCTGCGCCAGCGGCAAGTCGCCCATTGCTGTGACGACATCGGGATGTGTAGAGTCGAGCACCCGCAGCTCGAGGTGATCTTCGGCGCTGCCGAAGGTCTGTCGCAGGACCTCAGGCGCAAGGCTCGAGCCACCCATACCGAGCAATACCGCGTGTGTGTAACCTTCCGCCCGTACCTCTGCAACGAAAGAGCTCAAATCACCGAGTTGAGCGCGCATGTGGTCGGCAACGGTGAGCCAGCCGAGGCGGTCCGAGATCTCGTTGGGTTCCGGCCCCCACAGCGTGTAGTCCCTGCGCCAGATGCGCTCGGCAACATCGTGCTCGTGGGCCCATGCCAAGCGATCGGCGACTGCATTTCCGTCGGAGTCACTTAGGCGCGCGTGGATCCCGGATGGAGGTACGTTCTTCGAGCTTGCGTGGTTCACAGCCATCTCCTGTTCTCAACGAAGCTCAGTACTAGTGCTTCGTCGCGTAAGTAGCGCCCGCACCGAGAGCGTCCCGGCGCGCCCAGGGCAAGGCGCGAGGAGTCGAAGCGTACCTGGAGGTACGTGAGCGACAACAACGCAGCCATCGGCGATGCCGGGGCGCTCGAATGCGCCGGTGATTCGCGCGAGGAAGCACTAGTGGGGGGCCACCCGTGCGCCGTCGGGTTCCGTAGGGAGTCCCTGGCCGAACCACTCGCCGAAACCACCTGCGACGTTGAAAGCATCGTATCCGGCATCGCGGAAGGCCCTGGTGACCATGGCGGACCGGACACCCCCGAGGCATATGAAGGCGACCGGACGATCCTTCGGAATGGAGGGAGCCTGCGAGGCCACGTTCTCGATCGGAATATGGCGGGCTCCTGGGACGCGGCCCGCGTCCCATTCGTAGTCCTCCCGGACGTCGATCAACAGGAGATCTGCCTCGTCCATCCGGCGCGCCGCTTCGGCTGGGGTGAGGTCGGCTTGGGTGTCTGCGAACTCGTTCATGAACAGGAAGGTATCAGCAAGCCCGGCCCCCTCGGTAGAGCGGTGTGTCCGTAGACCTAGAGTGCCGGCTATCTCAGGGGGCAGGAAGATGAGAAGAGGACCGCAGCGAGTGCCGGTCTATGAATAGCGGAGGATCGCCCCCACTCCCTCGGGCGGCGACTCCTCCTCGGGAACCACCCGAACCTTCGCTCCGGTGGCGTACGCGGAGCGCACCAGCACATCCTGTAAGGGTCCCTGCACGAGACCCTCCACACCCAGACCGGCAAGAAGCTCCCGATTGGCGGCTGCCTGACTTGGCTCTGCGACTGCGAACCACGCAACCCTGTCGTCCTCGACGCCCGGCGCCAAGAGCAGCGTGTCGACCTGCGCCTTTCGCAGCGCGTCCAGGGTCGCTTCGACTCCCTGCGCCGCAAGTTGCTTCCCGCCGCCCGAACGGAAGAGATCGAGCACCGCCTCGGTGGTCCTGGCGTCGAACGCCGCAAGGGTCTGATCCAGATCCTCCTGGACGTCCTCGGAGGAGTTTGCCCGAGTCCCTTCCACCTCGAGCACGCTGTCCCTCATCTTCTCGGGCAGGTGCTCGCGAAGAAAGCCTACGGCGCGCACGTCGCCGGCAACCGCAACCAACTCGATCCCCTGGGCGCGGACGATGTTGGCGACCTCCCCGGCAACCTCCGCGGCATTCGACTCCCACAGGTTCTCGGCGCGCTGCTGATCGTGGCCGGGCGACTCCTCGGCAACAGAGCGCCTTATGTCGGGGCCGTCCTCCCCATCCACCGAGATGGTTTCGCTTCTCCGATAAGCGTGGGCGACATGGATTTCGGCTCCCACTCGATCGGCCAGCACCAGCACATAGGAGGGATGGCCCTGTCGCCATTCGATCAGGGGAACCAGGTGGGGCAGGGCGCCGAACTCAACCTGGTCGCGGACACCCCGGCTCAGGTTGCGCGTTAGGAGCACCTCTTCGGTGTTGGCGATGGCGACGAGGCCCTGCCCGAGCTTGTGCGATCCTTCGGCCTGAGCATCAAGCGCGCCGAGGGCAGCTTCCACCGCCCCCTTGTCCTCCGCCTGTTTACGCAATGCACGCCATCGCAACTCGATATCGTGCGGTGAAGCCTCGGTCGTCACCTCGGTGTTGAGGTAGAGCGAGACAAAGGGGCCTTCGGCTGTGAGAACCCCTTGCAGTTGCTGATCCCAAAGACTGATGTCCTGCATATCTCTCCCGGAGTGGTGTTGTGGCGTGGATCTTAGAGGTGCCCCTCCACTTCGAACTCGCGCAGGAAGCCTTCGAACAAGCGTCTGTGCCCTTCCTCGTCGCGCTGAATGGCGATGACCATGTCTTGGGTGACCCAATCGAGTCCGTCGCAAAATTCGATGATGTGACTGTAATGTTCGATCGCGCCCTGCTCGGCTTCCACGACCCCGCGAATTATGCTGATTACGTCGGTCTGGCGTTCGGGAGGCTGCAGCGACTTTTGCTCGGGTGAGAACTCCATAGAGCCCGGAACTACTCCGTACAGCTCCTTTATGCGATTGGCGAACTGTTGTGCATGCGCGAGCTCTTCTTGGATGTCCTGATCAAGGGACTCCGCGATCTCACGCGCACGCACGCCGTCCGGGTTTACCGAATTGGTGATGTAGCTCATTACTGTTTCCAACTCCATGAAATACGCCTTCTTCAGCAAGCCGAGAAGTTCTTCTCTTTTCGCGTTGTTCTCCTCGGTCAGAATGGGCGGCTGCCCCGCTCTTGCATGTGCCATCTAAGACCTCCTATTGGGTTGGTCCGTCAACTCTAGCGGGTGGGAGGGATCCTTGGCCCGCGTCGGACTCGGAAACCCAGTCACGTGTGAGAAAGAGCCAAAAGGCAAGACCCGCCCAAGGCCCATAGCGGCGGAACCGCCTGACGATGCTTGCGTCCTCGACGTTCCTCTTTCCGGCCAGACGCGCGTAGGTCGGGCGCGTCCAGGAGTCCAGGACGAGCTGGGAATAGCGTCCAATCATCATCATGACGTGAGCCGCGGCGTAGGGGCCGATTCCGGGCAACGCCGTTAGGCGAGCGAATATCTCCTCGTCCGGGACCTCCCCCCGGGGAGCGCTTCCCATCTCTTCGAGACTGACCTCCTCCGCGGCCACCGATCGCGCCAGTGACAGCAGATAGCGACCCCGGTACCCGGTCCGGGCAACTTCTCTGTAGAAGTCTTCGCCCGCCTCTGCCATCGCCTGTGGGCTTGGGAAGGCGCGTCCCGACGCCCCCGAAGCCGGTGCGCCCGGTACCGCAACTCCCAGATGCTCCACGATGGCGCCGACCATCCGCTCGGTCGCCGACCACGCGCAGTTCGTTGTGCAGATGGTCTTGACCACGTCTTCGAACACCGTCGCGCTCCTCAACAGACGCCCCGCTCCCTGGGACGCCCATGCAATTGAGGGATCCTCCATACAAAGCTCGTAGAAAGGCGACAGGTCTTCGTCCAGACGCAGGATGTGCCGGACCAGATCGAGGAGCCGGACGCGCTTCACCGGCCCGGGGCTTCGCCCAGCGATGCTCATGACGGCGTGGGCATCTCCCATCGGAACCACTCCTACGGTTCGTGCACTGGTCTCCGAGAGGCCCAGAGTGACCGTGAAGGATGCGCCCGAAGGGTCAACGCTCATCGGCGGGAGCATCGCAACGCCGTGCGACAAGACCGTTCGGGCGAAGCTCACCGGCTCGCCACCGGGACCGGCAAGCGGAAAGTCGACGGCGTCGGGCGGCACGGGGGTTAGCCCCCGAAGAAGGTGAGGAGCTCGAGGACACGTAATGTGAGCTCTAGGTCTTCGGCCCATCCGGTCGGTGGTGCACCGTCCCTGAGTGCATCGAGGAACAGCCCAACCGAGGGATGCTCCACCGGGACCCCCGCGGCCCCCCAAAAGGTCAATGCACTGGTTCGCTCGCGGGGGCCCCACTCCTCCTCGTCCCGCTCGCGCACCCATCGCAGGCCCCATTCTGCCATTTCGGTCTTCGGCCCTTCTACCTGCCAGTAGGCGCCCGCAGCGGCAAAGGTTGGGTACGCGCCGCCGGTGAAACGGCCTTCGACATCGGCCTCGCCACGCAACAGGTCCATGGCGCGCGCTCCAGGGTCGCGCCCGACCGCCAGCAATCCACACGCGGCCGAGGCGGTTGCCCAGACCATGCCGCCGGCGGCCGTATCGAGCTCCCCCGGGACGTCCTCGGGCGCGTCAAGCCACTCCCGCGCGGGGGTCTGTGCCTCTTGGAGCCAATCGCCTGCCGCGGCCGTGGGCCCGGTGTCCCCGGCCCCGAGCACCACAAGCAGGCAGAGCCCCTGCCCTGTGGCCCCCGGCGAGGGCCGACCCGAGGGTCCCGTGAACGCGCCGCGGGGGTTCTGGCCGGGGATTGCGGGAATGGGCCCGGGATCGTCGCCGCCCAGTCTCAGGGCGCGCCACGATCGCCACTCGTCCCCTTCGCTCAAGACGCGCTCGAGGGCAAGCTCCGGGTCGATTGGCATACCTCGACCCTAATGCGGGCCCGGCGGGTCGCGTTGGAGCCCTGCAGGAAGGCGCTGCCGTCCTCGATTCAACGACCGTGCACTCGGCGCGTCACCAGGAGACCGGTGAGCCAAAAGACACCCGCAAGGCGAACGGGCCGATCAAGCGGCCGACCACCACAGGGCACGGCGCGGCCGCACCACTATCACCTCCCCCGAAGGCGGATGCTGCAAGTACTGGCTGTAACGGGCAAGGAGCTCCTCGGGAGGATGCTCCGGCGCCTCGACGGTTGCCTCGCCCTGAATCATCACCCAACCCAGCCGAGTCCAGTCCTCATCCCATCGGTCAACTGTCAGCGCCACAGCCGGGTTGGCCTCGATGTTACGCAGACGCTCCAAGCGCCGGCTGCTCTTGGGCTTGTGATCGACAGCAATGACGACATCGCCCGCCCGCAGCGCAAAGCACACCGGGACGCCATGGGGCCGGCCCCCCCGTCCGATGGTGGTGAGAAAGGCGCGCCGGGCTTCGTCGATGATCCGGCGCGCCGGAATAGGAAGGTCCTCGATGTGCTCAGACGAACCACCGGCCACGTCCGTAGGGTAATGACATATGGGCTACCTTTTCGCACATGCCCGAGATTCTTACCGTCCGAGGTGACATCACCACCCAAGTGGTCGAGGCAATCGTCAATGCTGCGAATTGCTCTCTCCTGGGTGGCGGCGGTGTCGATGGAGCCATTCACCACAGCGGCGGGCCCGCCATCCTCGAGGAATGCCGCCGGGTGCGCCGGGAGCAGTATCCTCACGGTCTCCCGACCGGGCGCGCCGTGGCGACCACCGCCGGGCGGCTCAAGGCTCGATGGGTCATCCACACAGTCGGGCCCGTGTACTCCCAAGAGAAGGATCCTTCGCAGCTGCTTGCCTCTTGTCACACCGCTTCACTGAACCTCGCAGAGGAGTTGGGGGCCGCAGAGATTGCGTTTCCTGCCATCTCCACCGGCATCTACGGATACCCGGTGGAGGAAGCGGCGGAGGTTGCGATGCGCGCCGTCACAACCGCGCCATCCAACATCCGCAAGGTTCGCTTCGTCCTGTTCGATGCGAATACCTACGACTGTTACACGCTGGCAGCACGCGCCTCTGCTTGACCAAGGTCGGCACACACAGGAGGAGGGTGAATTGACAACGAAGGTGGGAATCGTAGGCACAGGCTTTGCGGCGACGTCCCACATCGAGGCGCTGCACCGGTTGCCCCAGGTTCAGCTTGTGGCGCTCGCAGGAAGCAGTCAGGCCAAGGCCGATATATCCGCAGCCGAGCACGGCATCGATAGGGCGTTTGGCAGCTATCGCGAGCTCATAGACGACGACACCGTCGAGGTTGTGCATAACTGCACACCGAATTTCTTACATGCCGAGGTCAACGCGGCAGCGATGGACGCTGGGAAGCACATTCTGTCGGAGAAGCCCTTGGCGATGAACAGCGCCGAAACAGCCCCGCTTGTTCAGCAGGCGGAGGCATCGGAGACCGTGAGCGGCGTGTGCTTCAACTACCGTCACTACCCCATGGTCAGACAGGCCAAGGCCATGATTGTTTCAGCTGAATACGGACCGGTAAATCTCGCTCATGGCAGTTACCTGCAGGACTGGTTGCTCTATGCCACCGATTGGAACTGGCGGCTTGAATCGGACAAAGCCGGAAGCTCACGTGCCATTGCAGACATCGGATCCCACTGGCTTGATCTCGTTCAGTACATCACCGGGCAGCGCGTGGTCGAGCTTTGCGCCGACCTGTCCACCATCCACACGAACAGGCTCAAACCTGCCGAATGGTCACATACCTTCGCGTCGGCGAATTCCACAGGGGCGGAGCGCGTGGACGTCGATACCGAGGATTTCGGCAACGTGCTCCTTCGCTTTGACAACGGCGCCCGGGGCGCCATGAGCATTTCGCAAGTGAGTCCCGGCAGGAAGAACCGCCTCTGGTTCGAGATAGATGCAGCGTCAGCCTCGATAGTCTGGGATCAAGAGGAGCCAAACCACCTATGGCTGGGAAGGCGCGACGCGGCGAACTGCCAGCTCGTGCGCGACCCGGGGCTGTTGACGCCGGAAGCAGCCCGCCTGGCTCACTTTCCTGCGGGGCATCAGGAAGGCTGGCCGGACGGCCTCAAGAACATGTTCATCGATTTTTACGGCGCCATCGATGCACGCAGGACCGGCGAGGAATACACGGGCTCCTTCGCGACGTTCTCGGACGCTCATCAGGTGCTCCGGGCAGTCGAGGCGATCGTCGCGAGCCATAGATCAAGAGGCTGGGTCAAAGTGACCAATGGACTGGAGGCGGAAGCATGAAGCTTGGCGTATTGACCGTGCTCTATCAGAAACTCCCATTGGAGGAGGCCCTCGACAAGATCGCCGGCATGGGTGCCCAGGCGGTCGAACTCGGAACGGGCAACTACCCCGGCAACAGTCATGCCGATCCCGATTCGCTGCTTGAAGATCCGTCGAGCCTAAAGGCGCTCAAGCAAGCGGTAGAGGGTCGCGGCCTCATGATCAGCGCGTTGAGTCAGCATGGCAATCCGCTGCATCCGGACGAACAGGTCGCCTCGAGCGCCCACGACACGTGGAGGAAGACCGTACTGGTCGCCGAGCAGCTCGAAGTGCCGGTGGTAAACGCATTCTCAGGTTGTCCCGGCGACTTCGAGGGCGCTCGGTTCCCAAACTGGGTGACATGCGCATGGCCACCCGACTTCCAGGACATCCTCGAATGGCAATGGAATGAATGCGTGATTCCCTACTGGACCAACCAGGCGGCATTTGCGCACGAGCACGGGGTGAGGATCGCGTTCGAGATGCACCCGGGTTTTGTCGTCTACAACCCCGAAACTTTGTTGCGGCTGCGCGCGGCGATCGGCCCTCAAATCGGTGCCAACTACGATCCCAGTCACCTCTTCTGGCAGGGGATCGACCCGGTCGAATCAATCAAACAGCTCGGCCGAGCCGACTCCATCTTTCACGTGCATGCCAAGGACACCTACCTCGACCACGCCAACATCCGCCACAACGGAGTCCTGGACACCAAGGCGTATGACCGCGTACTGGACCGATCCTGGGTCTTCCGGACAGTCGGATACGGCCAAGGAGAAAAGGTCTGGCGCGACATCTTCAGTGCCCTCCGCTCGGTCGACTACGACTACGTCATGAGCATCGAGCACGAGGACAGTCTGCTCTCGATCGATGAAGGGCTCGGGAAGGCGATCAGTTTCTTGAACTCTTTGATGTTCCGGGAGCAACCCGGCGAGATGTGGTGGGCCTGAAGGCAGCGCCGGGAGCCTGGTGGAGAGTCATTGGGCGGGTGGTTAGGACGCCTTCAGCTGGGCAATGGCCGCCTTGTCCACAGAGCCGGCGGGCTCCACATCGACATGCTCCATATCACGCATGCCCGGAAGAAAGAAGGCGCCCATCGTTACGGCCGCTCCCAGAACGCCTGCGCCAACAAGGGTAGTCCGGGCCCCCAAGACACTGGATATCGGACCCGTGGCCGCATAAGACAGCGGCACCAAACCGATGGAGATCAACCAGTCGATACTGGAGACTCGTCCAAGAAGTACAGAGGGGATCATCCGCTGCTTGGTCGTTACCCAAACGATCGTTCCGGCCGACTCCAAAAAGTTGAAGGCAAAGCTTGCGACCATGAGTTGCCATGGAAACCGTGCAAG
Source organism: Actinomycetota bacterium (assembly GCA_030860205.1). Classification (GTDB taxonomy): domain Bacteria; phylum Actinomycetota; class CADDZG01; order CADDZG01; family WHSQ01; genus JACDDL01. The sequence continues at coordinate 61,836 of JALZIQ010000001.1, forward strand.
CCCATACCCGGCGATTGCAAGGGTGGACAAAGTCCACGTCATGTAAATGAAGGTTACGTTGCGGCGCTGCATGTGACCCGTGCTCACGACTATGGCCGAAAGTATCGACCCCACACCCCCGATTGCGAAGATGAGGCCCAGGTCACCCGCAGACCCCTTCATCTCCACCTTGACTATGTAGGGGAGGAGCACCTCGGCCGGTCCCATGAACAGAAGGTAAGCCACCGCTGCTGCACTGAAGGTGCCCCACAGCCAAACATGCTTACGAACGAACGAATACCCCGATCGGAGCTCCGACATAAAGGATTTAGCGCTCCCCGTTGAGGGAATCGCCCGGTGACTCATCATCATGAGGGCGCCTGCTGATGCTGCAAATGTGGCGGCGTCAACCGCAAAAGCGGCCCCCGGCCCCCAGGCTCCGACCAGCAAACCCCCCAAGGCAGGACCGAAGAGGCGAAGCCCAAGCGGCTTGATCAACTGATCTAATGAGTTCGCCTGCCGCAGCAGGCGAGGGGGAACGATGTCGGGAACTATGGCATCGAAGGCAGGTCCGAAGAAGGCAGTTCCGGCGCCGTAAACTGCGGTTAGGGCTGCGAGAGAGACCAACGACAGGGTGCTAGTGAGGGACAATGCAGCCATCCCGGCCAGGGCGAGGCCGCGCACGACATCAGCGGCCAGCATTACTTTCCGCCTTTCGAACCGGTCGCTTACGACCCCCCCGAGCATGAGGAAAAAAACGTGCGTAACGGTCATCGAAAGAAACACCAGTGAGAGTGCGACAGGAAGATTGGACAACTCATAAGCCTGCCACGCCACCGCTATGAGGAAGATCCCATCCCCCAGAAGGGATACGAACAAACCGGTCCACAGCAGTCTGAAGTCTCGATCCTTCAAAGGTGCAAGAAGGTGCGCGCGCGAGAATCCGCCCCGGCCGTCAAGACCTTCGTAGTTGTGCATCAGGCGCCGTTCTGCGGGGCGGCGTCGTGCCGTCCCTCCACCGCGATTCGGGCACCCAGATACTCCAGCGTCGCATCGATATCCATGGGCTTTCCAAAGTAATAACCCTGCGCCAGGGGGCACCCGAGCTCGATCAGTCTGTCCGCTTGATCTTTGAACTCGATCCCTTCTGCGATCGTTTCCAAATTGAGTGCCTCCCCCAACTTGACTATGGCGGCAACCAATACCGATCCGTGCCCGGCCGCGGAGATCTGGCCAACAAAGGTTTGGTCGATCTTCAAAACGTCAACGGGGAAACGGCTCAAGTATCCCAGCGACGAATAGCCCGTGCCGAAGTCGTCCACCGACAACCGGATACCAAGTGCCTTCAGTTGGTGCAATTTCTCGATCGTAGCTTCGGTGTCGATCATCAAGATTGTCTCGGTTATCTCGAGCGTCAGGCACTGAGGCCTCAGGCCCGAGGCCACAAGGGCCTCCGACACCAGCTCCACGAGTCCTTCCTGCAACTGCCTAACCGAGATGTTCACACAGACAGACTGAGACTCCGTCATCAACCCGAGATCCTGCATGAACTTCATCTGACGGCAGGCCTCCCGCATCACCCAATCCCCCAAATCGCCGATGAGACCCGTCTCTTCGGCCAATGGGATGAACTCCCCTGGAAGTACGATTCCCCTTTCCGGATGCTTCCATCGAATCAGAGTTTCGAGCCCATTCACATTGCCGTCGCCCATCCCGACTATTGGCTGGTAATACAATTGGAACTCTTCCCGATCGATCGCCTTCTGCAACGCTCCCTTGAGCTCCAATCTCTCCAGTACATTCGAGTGCATTTCAGGCTCATAGATACGGTATGCGCCCTTTCCGTCCCTCTTCGCCCGATACATAGCGACATCGGCGTTACGCATGAGCTCATCAGCCGCAGATGTCATTGCGTCCTCGGCATCGAGCATCGCGATTCCTATGCTCGCCCGGATGAACAGTTCCTTGTCGCCGAGCTTCATTACCTCATTCAGTGCGTCGAATGCCCGGTCGACGACCTCAACGACCTGCTCGGGACGCTGAATGTCCTCGAGTAGGACCGCGTACTCGTCGCCGCCAAAGCGCGCTACCGTATCCATGGGCCTGACGCACCGTGTCAACCTCTCACCGACAAGCTTGAGTACTTCGTCCCCAGTCGCATGCCCCAAACTGTCATTGATGATCTTGAAATCATCGAGGTCGACAAAGAGCACGGCCATTCCACCCACATCACGAGTCTGCCGTGACAACGCATGCTCCACGCGGTTGGTGAACAGCGGCCGGTTCGCCAGCTGTGTCACCGAATCATGGAACGCCTGATGGGTCAACTGCTGTTCGAATTCCTTCCGTTCGCTCACATCACGTGCATTAAGAACGATTCCAGACACGTTGGGGTCGGCCAACAGATTGGTGCGCAAAATCTCGAAAATGAGCCACGTGCCGTCACAGTGACGCAACTGGCACTCAACGGCGCCATTTGAGCTCGAGGAGCTCTCCCTCTCCTCAAGTATCAGAGCAAGCACTCGCTCACGTTCATGGGGGTGAAGCAAATCCGTAAAGCTCGTACCGAGCAGCTCATCGAGCTCATATCCGAGAACGCGCTGGACAGATGGACTCTGATATTGGATCATCGATCGCCCGTCTATAACCGTGATCAAATCGCTCGAGTTCTGGACGAGAGACTGGAATCTCGCTTCACCCTTGCGTCTGTGCAGATCATCAGTGAGGATCGCACTCTCCAGGGTCAGCGAAATGCTGACGGCCAGGGTCTGCATGGCGTCTTTCATCTGTGTCGACACCGACGCCGACTCCCCGATGAAGATCAGGCCTCTCAGCTCTTCGCGAACGAACAGCGGGAACGCCACAGCCTCTAGACCGCTCGACGGAAGTCGTAAAGCCTTTTCCAAGCCGGAACCTTCCACAACGATCTCCAGGAACCCCTGTTGGCGCAGGCTCGCGGCGTCCAGAGAAGTGAGGTCAGCTGCACGCAGCAACCATTCCTCTCGGCCTCCTTTCGCATCAACGGCCTGGGCCCGGAGCTCCCCTGAAGCAGAAAATGCAGTCAAGCGAACGGGGTGCTCACTTCCTATCAAGGTTTGCATTGACGTCAAGCCTGCGTGGTACACCTCTTCACGGCTGCGGGCCCCAACCAATGCTCGAGCGGCCTTCCGCAACTCTCTCTCTCTCAAGGCAGAACGTTCGGACTCCCGTATCAAACCCGACATGCGAGCGACAACGAGTGCGAAGAGAACTACCGACCCACCGATCATCACAGGGAGCTCCAGATCAGCCTGACGGAAGATCTGCACCGCTTGGACCCCGGGCGGCATTAGAGAAGCTCCCGTAAGCAATGCAAGTCGGGCATTCGACACCGGCTTCCCACGGTTCGAGACAGGGTCCTCGAGCTGCTTCATGGACGGGTGGAGCGCCGCTGCGCCCCAGAGGAGATAGTAGGCCGCCCATCCCATGTCGAGCAGGCCGCCCTCCGTGTAACCGCCCTCGAGTACAAGAGAACCTAAGATAGCGTCGGCGGTCAGCAACGAGACGATGCTGAGCATGAGAAGGGTAAGAGACGTCTGCCTGGTCCCGCGATCGACCGCAAGTCGTATGGCAACCGCCAGCAAACACACGTCCATCAGTGGGTACGCAATCGACGCCAGCTTCTCGACTAGGGTGAGTTGCTGGTCGTGGGCGTAAGGAGCCATCAGAAACACCCAGGACATGAGAGCGAGCCCTGTCGTAAGGATCAGGGCATCGATCAGGCTGGTGCGGTCACCGAACGGGTTTCTGCGGCGCACGAGGATGACCAGGCCCATGATCAGCGCCGGGTAGACGGCAAGATAGAAGAAGTCGCCCAGAGACGGAAACGGGACATCCTGGTGGAAGAGCTGGTCGTACCCGTAATAAAAGGCATCGCCGGTTACGAAGAGCAGCTGCCCGACGGCAAAAGCCTGCCACGCACTGCGGGAAGCCGGCTTGTGAAGTCTGATGCCCACAAGGATCACTATGGCGGACGATAGGCCGATCACATTGAAGAGCACGCCGTTCTGCTTGAAAGGCGGAACGAAGTAGTAAAGGGCCACGCACAGGAACCCAAATGCAAGGTAGACTTGCCAGAGTCGGTCGACCGGCATAATCCTCTTCGGCAAAGGGGAGGAGCTCACCCTTAACGGGCCCCGGATACCTTTTCCGGCACATCCCACCATTTCGACATCGTGCGGGCTGTTTGCAGACGGAACTTCTCCGACAACTCGCTCAGCACTTCCGTGAGCGTCTTTATCTGGGCATCGTCGTTGGCGGCGGTGATCTGAATCCTGAACCCCACCTCGGACTTGGGAACGAGCGGGTAGGCGGCTATCGTGGTGTAGATCCCCTGCTCGAACAGGAAACGGCCCACCTCGTCGACATCCTGGTGTTTTGCGAGAGGTATCTCGATGATCGGGAGCCCAGATTCGTTGGGTGTGGCAATTTCGAGATCTCTCAGGCAATCGAGCACCTTGGCGGTCTTGCGATGCAGGTCAAGCCGTAGGGCGTCGCCTCTCTTCTCGTTCACTTTCAATCCGGCAAGAACAGTTGCTAAAGAAGCTATCGGCGAAGGGCCAGAGTAAAGGTACGGGGGCGCAGCGATCTTCAACATGCTCTTCAGTCTCGGGGGGCAGGCGATGAAGGCCAGCAGCGACGAATACGACTTCGAGAGTCCTCCTACGAGGATGACGTTGTCGTACGTTTCGCCGTAGTAGCGGACGATACTGTTGCCGCGGGTCCCATAGGCACAAAGCTCGTTGGGACTGCGCTCTCCGATGACGCCAAAACCATGAGCATCGTCGATGTAGAGGAGGGCATCGTGGTCCCGCGCCACTCTCGCGAACTCGCGAATATCGGGTGCATTCCCCGTCATGCTGTTAACCCCATCCATGCAGATGAGTTGCGGGCTATTCTTGTCCTTCATGAGCAGCGACGCGAGGTCATCGGGATCGTCGTGTGTGAATCGTTTGACTGTGGCTCCGTGGTGACGTGCCAGTTGGCAGCCGTCGTAGATGGTCTTGTGCGCCCTGCTGTCGAGAAAGATCGTGCCGGAGCCGGCGAGAATCGATATGACGGATGTGTGAATGTGCGTGATGGTGGGCAGAGCCAGAACGTCCTCGGCGCCCAGGAGGGCAGTCAGTTTGTCTTCTATCTCTCCATAGAGAACCGGGCTCCCCAGCAAACGGGACCAACTCGGGTGTGTGCCCCATTCGTCGACGTATCCCTGAATCGACCCTATGACCTCTTCGTCGAGGTCCAGACCGAGGTAGTTGCAGGATGCAAAGTCGGCCAGCCAACGCTTCCCGACCCTGATCATTCGTCCGTCCACCTCGTCGATAACTGCATCGAGCATCGGATGCGAGTCCTTCAGACGCGCGAGGTCGGAACATGTGTCGAGCCAGCGATCAAGCCAGGTGGATCGACCTTCGGCTGTTCTGGCCCTGGATGGACGTCTTACCGCCGCCTTGGTGGCCCCTGGGGCGAGGTTGGTTTTTGCTCCCATAAGCCGTCTGTCGGCAGCAATTGCCATTTTCTTGAAGAAGCTGGCTAGGTGGGAACACGGGAGTGAAGCAATGAGGCGACGGATGAACAGGTCTAGAGAGCGCCCTCATGACTTGGGCCACCCTGAGCAGCACAGATAGGCTACTTCCACGGTCTTTCGCAGGTCGACCCACCACTTGGCCTCATCGACCATGTGGCCTCTTCGCGCGCTCCCTGCCGGGTGGGTGCCAAAGGGCATTATCCCCCCTCGGCACGGAGCTCAATCCGCGAAAGCCGCCTCCATCAGTTCCTCTTGCTCCTGCTTGTGTATGGCCATGCTCCCGGTTGCAGGACTGGCGCTCTCGGCGCGCCCGGCGTGGCTCAGCTCCAAGCGGCCGGGGAGCTGCCCCCGGCCCATCAAATTCTTGAAGACGAAGTCCCACGCGCCCATGTTGATGGGCTCTTCTTGAACCCATCGCACCTGTGATGCGTTTGGATAGCGATCGAAGATCTCGTTGAGCTGATCCTCGGGGAAGGGATACAGCTGCTCCAGCCGCACGATTGCGGCGGGCTCGGCCCGCTGGTTGCGCTGTTCAGCGAGCTCGTAGGCCACCTTGCCGGAACACATCAGGATGCGCCGGATATCTGACGCCTCTTTCACCTGCGGGTCATCAAGTGTCTCCTTGAAATGACCCTCGATGAATTCCTCGGTCTTGCTCCTGGCCAGCGGATTACGGAGAAGGGACTTCGGCGTCATCAAGATCAGCGGCTTGGAAACAGGACGGCGCATCTGGCGGCGAAGGATGTGAAAGTACTGAGCGGCCGTAGTCGGCTGTGACACCTGGATGCTGTCCTCGGCCGCCAAGGTCAGGAATCGTTCTAACCGTGCACTCGAGTGTTCCGGCCCCTGCCCCTCGTATCCATGTGGAAGCAGCAGCACCAAACGGCTCTTTTGATCCCACTTGTCCTCGCCGGCAACGATGAACTGGTCTACGATGACCTGTCCGCCGTTGACGAAGTCACCGAACTGCCCTTCCCAGCACACCAGAGCGTCGCCATTGGTGACCGAGTAGCCATACTCGAAACCCAGTGCTGCGAACTCGGAGAGCAGGCTGTCGTGGACCCTGAAGATGCCCTGGTCCTCATCGACGTGATTGAGTGGCACATACTCCTCGCCGGTTCGGTAATCGACCAACACTGAATGGCGCTGGCTGAAAGTGCCGCGCCTCGAATCCTGTCCCGCAAGCCGAACAGGAGTCCCTTCGTACAGCAAAGTTCCGAAAGCCAGGGCTTCTCCCGCGGACCAATCGAGTGCGCCATCCTCGAGAAGCGTGCGCCGCTTCTCGATTTGCCTCTTGAGTTTCGGGTGAGGTTCGAAATCCTCCGGCCAGGTAGTGGCCGCTTCGTGAACCCGGTTCAGGCGCTCGCGCGACACACCTGTGTCGGTCGGCGGAAGCACCCCCACCGGCGTTGGTGGAGATGCAGCGCGGGCATCGGCCGTAGGGACATTATCCCTCGTGGCCTCAAAGGCTTGCTGCAGCCGCCCCTTGAAGTCCTCAAGTGATTTTTCGGCTTCCTCCACAGTCATCTCGCCGCGATTCATCAAGTACTCCGTATAGAGCTTCCGGACGGAGCGCCGCTCTTCGATCTTGGCGTACATGAGCGGTTGAGTGAAAGCCGGCTCGTCTCCTTCGTTGTGCCCGTGCCGCCTGTAACAAACGAGGTCTATGACGATATCTTTCTTGAATTCGCGCCGGTAGGCGAAAGCAAGGCGCATGACCCGTACGCACTCCTCGGGATCGTCCCCATTCACATGCAGGATCGGGCACTGGACCATCTTGGCGATGTCCGTCGCATAGGTGGTGGAGCGACCAAGGTGCGGAGCGGTAGTAAAACCTATGAGATTGTTCACAACCACATGCACCGTTCCCCCGGTTCGATACCCCGGCAGCCCGGCAAGGTTCAGGGTCTCGGCGACGACTCCCTGACCGGCGAAGGCGGCGTCGCCATGAAGAAGCAACGGCAGGATACGATCCTGGCCGTCGTCGCCGAGGAGATCCTGGCTGGCGCGAACCATGCCCTCTACGACGGGGTCGACCGCTTCGAGGTGGGAGGGGTTCGAAGCGAGCACTATGCCGATGTGGTTTCCGTTTCGAGAGGTGAACCTGCCGGTCATTCCGAGGTGGTATTTCACGTCACCGGATCCCTGGACGCTCTCAGGGTCGACGCTGCCCTCGAACTCTTTGAACGTCTCGGCCAGAGATTTGCCGACTATGTTGGTTAACACATTCAGGCGGCCTCTGTGCGAGTGGCCCATAACTATTTCGATCATGCCGTTGTCGGCCGCTTCCTCACACAGGGTGTCGAGCATGGGGATCAGGCTCTCTGCGCCCTCCAGGGAAAACCTCTTCTGCCCTGTGTACTTGGAGTGCAAGAAGCGCTCGAACGACTCGGCCGCACTGAGCCGGTCAAGTATGTACTTCTTCTCCTCGAGAGAGGGCTGAGCGGGAGCCGACTCCACACGGTGCTGAACCCACCGCTTCTGCTCAGGATCGGAGATATGCATGTACTCAACGCCGACGCGTCTGCTGTAAGCGTCTTGCAGAGTGTCGATAATCTTTCTGAGCTGTTGCTTGCGCGGGCCCGGAATACCTTCGAATATGAACTCTCGATCCAGGTCCCAAAGGGTCATCCCATAGTGCGAGAAGTCAAGCTCTGGGTGGTGCAGCAGCTCGAAGCCGAGCGGGTTCAACTTGGCCAGCAAATGACCCCGCACTCTGTACATGTTGATGAGTTGGATGACCCGGGATTGCTTCTCGAGCGCTTCATCTTCGTCGAAGGTGGAGCGGTCGATGCTCCAACGCGCCGGCTCGTAGGGAACCTCCAGCGCAGCGAAGATCTCGTCGTAGAAACGGTTTGCGCCGAGCAGAAGATCATGGATGCAGGCGAGGAACTGCCCCGATTCCGCACCTTGGATGACCCGGTGGTCATAGGTGCTGGTCAGCGTCAGCACCTTGCTTATACCGATGCGAGCCAGGGAGCGCGGGTCCGTAGCCTCATACTCGTTGGGAAAAGCGATCGCCCCTGCTCCGACAATCAGTCCCTGCTCGGGCATTAGGCGAGGAACGGAAAGCGTCGTCCCAACAGTTCCGGGATTCGTCAGCGTGACCGTGGTGTTGGAGAAGTCGTCCGGTGTCAGCTTGTTGTCGCGAACCTTGCGGATGAGGTCTTCATAGCTCGACACGAAATCGGTAAAATCAAGCCCGTCTGCACCTTTGATATTCGGCACGTAGAGAACCCGGTTGCCTTCCGCACGTTCGATATCGACGGCGAGCCCGAAGTTGATGCGCTTGTGCTGCACGACATGCGGTTTGTCGTTGATCGACGAATAGCTTGCCCTCATCGCCGGGCGCGCCTCTAGCGCCTTGAGAATTGCCCAGCCGATGACGTGCGTGAAGGAGATCTTGCTTATCTCTCCATCGACGAGGGAGCGGTTGATGATCCGGCGATTCTCCTCGAGAAGCTTCGCCGGGATCGAGCGAACGGATGTCGCCGTCGGTATGGCAAGTGAGGCGTCCATGTTCTCGGCGATACGGGCGGAGACCCCCTTCAATGGGGTGGCATCGTCGGGCACCTCCTCGCGCTCACTCGAGGTGATGGGGTCCTCGACCGCTTCCCGGTCCGGGACGGACGGCGGCTGAGATCCGGCTGACTCGGCCTCACGGGTCAGGTCTTGTGTTGTCTGTGTACCCGGCCGCCCCGAACGCTTGGGTGCGTAGTCGGCAAAAAACTCCTGCCATGACTCTCCCACCGCCTTGGGATTCTCCTGGTAGCGGCGATACATCTCATCAACGAGCCACTCATTGGGACCGAATCCTTCTCGTTGGATTTCCTCTGCCACTGGCCTCCTCTGGGCTTGTGGCCCCACGAGCTCGTCTCTGCTCGCCGAAACCATCTCGTCGTTGCCTTCCGCAAAGACTAAATGTCACGCCGATATTGTGGCGACCCCGCGATCGTCCGAACGCAATCCATTGTCCCTTATCCACTGCCCCCAGGAGCGAATCCCCCTTCGGTGAGAAACTCGAGCGGGGTGGCCCCGTCGGCGGGCTCCGACACCCACATCCTGCCTTGCAGCCCGGTCAGCGCCCTGTAGCCGCTAAGTATTTCCGCCGCAGCTTCCTCGGCGCGCCCTTCGAGCACGAGATTGACCGTGCACCCCCCGAAGCCGCCCCCCGTCAGCCGGGCCGCAACGACCCCGCCCGTGGCTCGGGCCACCTCGACGAGCGAGTCGACCTCCGGCGTGGAAGCCTCGAAGTCCCGGGCATAGCTGCGGTGAGAATCGTCGAAGAGGCGGCCCAGACTTTCAGAATCGGCGGTGCGCAAGGCGGCGACCGATTCCATCACCCTCTGATTCTCGCCGATGACGTGGCGGGCCCGCCGGTAGATGACGTCGTCCATGCGCCCCCGATGGGATTCGAGCAGCTCGCCGTCGGCATCGCGCAGCGAAGCCACTCCCATCATGGAGGCGGCTGCCTCACACTGCTTGCGGCGTTCGTTGTAGCCACTGTCGGCCAGCCCCCGTTGCACCGCCGAGTCGATCACCACGACTCTCAGGCCGCTGGGCACCTCCACCGCTTCCACGGATATGTCCCGGCAGTCGATCAGGAGGGCATGGCCGGAACGCCCGGCGGCCGATGCCAGCTGATCCATGATGCCGGACTGGACCCCGACGTAGACGTTCTCGGCCCGCCGGCAGATCTCTGCCATCCGGACCGGGTTCAGGGGCTCGGCGACGATCGCAGACGCTATCGCCACCTCGAGCGCCGCCGAGGACGAGAGACCCGCGCCCGTCGGTACCTCAGAGACGACCACGCCCGAGAACCCGGCGAGCTCGACACCCTCGTCGAGCAGGGAGCGCACAACCGCAGTGGCATAGCGCCCCCAGCCCTTGTCCGGGCCCTCGCCCGTGTTGAGGTCGACGCTCGCCGAACCGGATTGGTCCAGCGACGTCAGAATGAGGCGGCCCGGGGAACGACGACCGGCGATGTAGAGGGCCAGCTCGAGGGCCACCGGCAGCACGAATCCGTCGTTGTAGTCGGTGTGCTCGCCCATGAGATTGGCCCGCCCCGGAGCCCTCCAGGCGAGATCCGCTCCGGACGGCGCCGATCTGCGAAGGCGGGCTGCGATCTCGGCCGATGCGACAGCTGTGCTCCTCACCGGCCCGACACTAACCCTCCGCCGTGGTGGTTCCGGGGGTACTCGAGCTTTGCAGAGGCAGCGCATATCTGCGGCGGAATGTTCGGTGCCGGCTCTTGTTGCACTGAAAAGACCCACCGCCCACCCTTCCCTTTAGGAGCTCATTGTCTTTCTGGCCGACACAGAACGCATCTGACACCGGCCATCCGAAAGAGCCCCTTGTCACACGGCTGTTCCTGCTGGTACAGGGCGCAACCTTCGCTTACTTTCTGGCGATCGGGGCACTGATCCCGGTTCTCCCCCGCTTCACCAAAGGACCTCTTGGCGGAGGCGACGTGGCCGTGGGGCTGTCGATAGGGTCATTCGCTTTATCCGCCGTCTTGCTGCGCCCCCTTGTGGGCCGGATAAGTGATCGGCGCGGCCGTCGCGTCCTCATGGTCGCAGGGGCAGGCGCAGTCGCAATGTCCACGGCGTTCTACCTCCTGGCAACATCGCTTCCAATTCTTCTGATGCTGAGGATCATCAGCGGCGCCGGAGAGGCGGGCTTCTACGTGGGGGCGGCAACCGTTATCAACGACATCGCTCCAGATGAGCGCAGAGGCGAAGCCTTGAGCTTCTTCTCCCTTGCACTGTTCGCCGGCATTGCAGTGGGACCGGCCCTCGGCGAGCTCGTCCTGGGCTCCGGTGGTTTCGGTGCGGTGTGGGTGGTTTCGGCGCTTGCGTCCGGGCTCGCAGCGGTGCTCGGCACGAGGGTCTCCGATACCCGGCCCCCGATCGATCCCGATGCCAAACCTCCTCCGCTCATTCATCCTGCAGGGCTTATTCCCGGGGCGATCCTGGGGTCGATCATCTGCGGGCTGGCCGGCTTCGACTCGTTCGTCCCTCTCTACGCGCTGCAGCTGGGCTTGTCCGGCTCGGGAGCGATCTTTTTGTTGTTCTCCGGGATAGTGCTGTCGATAAGGAGCGTCGGAGCGCGCCTCCCCGACAGGTTGGGGCACCACAACGTCGCTCGGGTTGGGCTTGTTTCGACCGCCGCGGGCCTGGTTCTGATAAGCGCCTGGGAGACGACGGCAGGCCTCTTCGCCGGAACCGCGATCTTCGCCGTAGGGCATGCTCTGTCCTTCCCCGCCCTGATGAGTCTCGCGGTCGGTTCCGCACCCGCAGCCGAGCGCGGCGCCGTCATCGGGACATTCACCGCGTGGTTCGACCTTGCCTTCGGCTCCGGCGCAATTGGGCTTGGTATCGTGGCAAGCGCCTTTGGTTATCGCGGAAGCTTTGCATCCGCGGGCATCATCGCGGCGGCCGGTTTCTTGTTGCTCTTGTTCTACGGCCGTCGACAAGCACCGGTCGCCTCGGCGGAAGAAGATTTGGATGAGACGCCCGAGCCGCTTCGGGCGAGCGCAAAGTACGTTCACCGAGCAACATTCACTAGTGTTACTCGACGGCGTTGGTGAGGCTCCCAAGCCCCTCGACCTCGACCGTGACGGTGTCTCCAGGCTGGAGGTAGGTGTTGCTCGCCATTCCAACGCCCGCCGGAGTTCCGGTAGCGATGACGTCCCCGGGCTCGAGTGGGAAAGCCTTCGAGCAGAAGGACACAATCGCAGCCACCTTGTGGATCATTAAAGAGGTATTGGAGTCCTGACGCACATCGCCGTTGACAATGCTTCTGATGGCGAGGGCGTTTGGGTCCCCGACCTCGTCTGGGGTGACCACATAGGGTCCAAACGGCCCGAAGGTGTCGAAACTCTTGGCTCGGAGCCACTGGCCATCTGACTTTTGGATCCCTCGCTCGGAGACATCATTGAAGCATGCATAGCCCCCGACGGCCTGAAAGGCCTCGTCTTCCGACAGGTTCTTGGCGGCGCGCCCGATGACGATGGCGAGCTCGGCCTCGTAATCCACCTTCGAGGCACCCGCAGGGATGCGAATCGGTGCGCCCGGTCCGATCACCGAAGTGGGGAGCTTGCCGAAGAGAAGGGGTTCGGACGGTTCCTCCTGTCCTGTTTCTTTGGCATGGTCGACGTAGTTGAGCCCCACCCCGATGATCTTGGGAGGACGGGTTATCGGCGCGCCGAGAATGGCGGCGTCGGCAGGAATGGCATCGGCGATTGGGTCCGCGGGGGGGCGGCAAAGGTGGTCGGTCAGCCGCCCCGGCAGGAGGAAAAGGCCCTCGGGTTCGGCTCGCACGGGACGACCATCGATCAACGTCGCTAGGCGCATGGCTCACACTCCATAAGAAATGAATGGACAAAGGCTCGCTTGGATCATGAGCGTGACTCGAGGAGAGTGCAAATGGAACTGGTTTTGGTACTCGGCACGGCGACCCTGTGCGGCCTCCTGGCACAACACTTTGGGATGCCCGGAGGGCTCATCTTCGGGTCGATGATCGGCGCCGCCGTCGTGACGCTGTGGCGAGGAGGCGGCGTGCGCGTCCCGATCTTTCTGGAGAGCGGGGCCTTCATCGTCATCGGCGCTGCGATCGGGGTATTGGTGACGCGGAGCTCGATTGCGGCGATGCGCCCGGTGGTTTTTCCAGCCCTGCTCTCCGCTCTCCTCATTATTCTGGCCGGTGTGGCGATCGCCTATCTGCTCCGGGTGATGGGCATCGCACCCCCCGACGACATTCTGGCTACCTCCCCCGGAGCATTGAGCGCTATCTCCGCCCTGGCAATAGAGCGGGGAGTTGGGCCCGTCGAAGTGTCGCTGTTCCACCTCGTCCGGGTGGTGCTCGTTATCTTGTCGCTACCGGCGCTGAGCCTCCTGCTCGATGGGACGACGGGTTGAGGTGCTCTGCTGCTGTTACGCTCTCAGACAGCACATGGCGGCCGTAGCTCAGTAGGTAGAGCACCCGGTTGTGGTCCGGGATGTCGCCGGTTCGAGTCCGGTCGGTCGCCCTGCTTCGGTCCGGTAGCTGTCGCGATGCCCGTCCTCGGAGCTCATCCCCAAACGTTCCCACGCGCCTCAGAGGGGGCGCGCCAGCCATGTAGACTCGCCAACGGGTCGCTAGCTCAACTGGCAGAGCAACGGACTCTTAATCCGTAGGTTCAGGGTTCGAGTCCCTGGCGACCCACCCCAATGACCTGCTAATTCGCGATCGATACACGTTGGTCATCCGATTCAAAAGCCTCGTTTGCCAACGGATTGCCAACGTCCGTGATGCTGGGAGCTAGTGCTTCATCGAGTGCGGCCGCCGCCTCGTTCGGACCCTCCTGCCACACGTGCTGGTAGACCGCGACCGTGAACGCGGGCGAGGCGTGGCCGAGCATCGTCGAGACGATCACCGCATGCACCCCTCGCCGCCCAAGCTCGGTCGCGACCGCGTGACGTACGTCGTGCAGGCGGGTGGAGGGATGGAGCCCTGCAACACGTGCCAGTCGCTTGAAGACGTGTGTAAACGAGTCCGGGTATAGGAAGAAACCATCGCCGCGCTCGCACACCAGAGCCACCGGCTCCCAAGTTCATCGAGGGGGTCGTGGCACTCTGCCCCAGGCACGCTGCGGCGCTCAAGCTGCTCCCGCCGATGTTGGCGGATCCCGTTCGAGCGCGAAGGAAGGCAGCTGCACCAGCCGACGGGCGCGTTTGGTCTTGAGCGGGGTGAACATGACAGCGCTCCCACCATCCGCGCGTGGCACGCGCTGGACGCTGCGGCGGATGAAGATCGTGCCCGTCCTGAGATCGACACCTCCCAGGAGATGCCGAGGACCTCCGAGCGGCGCGCCCCGGTAACGGCTGACAACAGAATGGGGACCTCCCAGAGTGTGTCTCGGGAGGCTTCCAACAGCGATACCAATTGCAGGGGTGTGGGCCAGTGCGGCTCCGCTCGCCAAATCCGGGGACGCTTAACAACCGCGACCGGGTTGTTGGGGGTGAGGCCATCGTCGACTGCCTGGCGCAGAGCGGAACTCAGCACACCGCGAACTTGAGCGATAGTCGCAAAGGACAAGCCTCGCTTCTGCATCCGCGCCAAGACTGCGCGCACGTGGCCGGGTCTGAGCTTCGCGACCTCGAGACCGCCGATAACTGGCACGATCTCTCGACGAACATAGCCTTCGTAGGCTTCCAGTGTCAGAGGTCGGATGCCGCGCGCGCGTTGGTAGTCGAGCCACCGATCCAGGTATACGGCGAGCCTGACACGCTGGGGGCAGGGATCGCCTCCTCCCGCGATGTAGCGAATGAACTCGTGCAGGGCACTCTCAGCGTCTTTCTTTGACGCAAAGCCGCTCTTGCTCTTCTGGCGTCGCCTCCCGGGGACAGGATGAGGCCCAACGTCGACGATGAACTCCCACGTGCGGCGCTTACGGACGTGTCCCTTCATGTCGCTAACCTCCCTCTTGCGTCTGGATGTCGAACGACATTTGAACGCGGGCAGAAGCTGAGCGTGCCTGCGGATTTCGCATCCGTTGTTCGGTCGGCTACGAGGGCGGAGGCGCCGGTTGCCAACGGTGTGCCAACGCCAACATCAGATATTGAGGGAGGCGTTACGATTTGTGCATCTTATGTTGAGGCCCTTCTTCACGAAAACCGACCGGTTGAAGGATCCCCTTCGCACCTGCCCGTGGATGCCGAGCCTGAACTGAGGTGATCCTAAAGTGGGGATGACCGGCCTAGGGAGATGACGGCGATCAAGGAGGTGCGCTATGGCTCGTATCGAGACGGTCGCGCCCGGGGAGGCGCGCGGGCTGCGGCGACTGGTGCTGCGGCTCAGCAAGAGGGACTACGGGTACGTGCCCGGGATCACCCAGATCGTGCTCCCGGATCTGCGGGTGGCCTTCGCAACGGGGATGGTCTACAACCGCCTCCACCTGCGCCGGTCCTCCCCCCTGACCCGCCTGCAGCGCGAGATGCTCGCCACGGTTGTTAACGGCAAGATCGGCGGTGCGCCCTGACTGGGCATGCACACGTCGGCCGTGCGCCGACTGACGGGTAACGAGCACCTCACCTCCGAGTTCGCGACGGAGTGGCCGAACTATGACCTCGATGAGCGTACGCGAGCGCTCCTCTCGTACGCCACGAAGCTGACGGAGGCCCCGAGCCAGATCGAGGACGCCGATATCGAGGCGCTGCGCGCCGCGGGCTGGGGCAAGCAGGGCATCTGGGAGGTCACTGCCCTGACCGCCTTCTTCAACTTCTCCGGCAGAATGGAGGCGGCGTCCGGGCTGCCTCCCGACGAGGTGCCGGCAGACGCCCACCCGAAGGAGGCGAAGCCAGACGCGCAGGGGGTCGTGGAACTGACGAAGGGGGCGTCCTAGGCGCGGGAAACATGTTCCGTGCCCGACCCGACACCTCCCCGCCGGTTCCTGTCCGACTGGGGCGCAAACCCGCTTGTAGAGCGGGCCACTCCTTTTGGGCGACCTCCGGGGGCCCTTGTGAGGCAGCATAGATCTATGTCGTCTTCTTTCGAGAACCTCGTCGGTGAGGCACTGGATTCCCTACCCGAGTCCATCGCTCAGCGTCTCGACAACGTCGAGGTCGTGGTCGAGGACGAGCCACCCGAGGAATTGCTGAGCGATCTCCCCGAAGGCGACGCCCTTCTCGGCTATTACCACGGCATCCCGCTGACCGAGCGAGGCTTCTACGACGGCGCCCTGCCCGACAAGATCTCGATCTACCGGGGGCCGATCACGCGTACTTACGGAAGCGCCGACGCGACGCGCGAAGGGGTGCGTCGCACTGTGATCCACGAGCTCGCACACCACTTCGGCATCGACGACGACCGCCTCGACGACCTGGGCTGGAGCTAGAGGCGACGGGCTGGCGTAGAGATCTAAGGATCGGAAGCGACGACCTCGACTCCTCCACCGGAGGAACGCTTCCACCCATCGCTTTGATCGTTGCGGCGCGTTCCGCCTCTACCGCTTCTCCGCCTCGGCGCCGAGCATCTTCGCTCTCCCACAGAGTGATGCCGATGCCCTTGCCCGTCTTGCGATCCGCAAGAAGGAACGCGGCTTTGTAGCCACCGACACCTTTGACCGCCGGCAACACTTCACTATTGAAAGAGTCGATCCCTTGCTCGATCTTGTTCAGCGATCCCTGCACCACGGTGACTCTCGCGTACACGAAACCCTCCCTCCCTAGTAGGTTCCGACTTAGCACAGGGGATCGAAAGCAGCAAGAGTCCAGTCCTGTGGGGGATAGGTATCCCGATGGTGCCAAGCTTCAGATCGACATCATCTGGCAGACGGCCTCGAATTACATCGGCGTGAGATAACACGTCACCACGCTGCCCGAGAGTTGGCAAATGTTACTGGAGACCCCAGTGACCCCGCGTTGAGGACCGGCCGGGAGGGGCTTCCGGAGCGTCCAGCCGATAGACGATGAACCGATGACCCTCGATGTCTGCTGTCTCGACGCGACGAAATCCGAGTCGAAGAAGCCCCCGAGCTCCGCCACGAGTCGGAGGTAGTGCCGCGGCCGGAGCGCTACGGCTACAAGCTGCTCCCGCCCGCGCGCCTCCTGCTCGTAGGCGGTGACGCGATACCCGCTCATCGTCCCGCTCGCCCGCCGCGGCGACCAGCTCGCACCGCTCCGCCTGCTCTGCCGACCCCGCAACAGCCGACGCGGAAACCGCTTCGGTGGCGACGGTTAGGCCGAGACGAACGCGTGCGCTGGGTACATCTCCGGTTCGCCCTCCACTCCTAGCTCCTGCAGCGTCGGTACGAGGACCTCCCCGAATCGGCCGACCGCCTCCTCGGACTCCCATACGTCGACGACGCGAAAGCCGTTCGGGCCTTCACCGGCAATGTGAACCAAGAGGCCCTCTACCGGCCAGTCAGAGGGCGACTCGGCGCGGCCGTTCGGAAACCTGCGGATCACCTCTTCGTTATTGCTCGCGCGTCAACCCTGGTGGCGAGACAAAGACGACCGGCACGGGCTACCTCCTCACGTCGGAACGGGCGCGACTCTACGCCCGTTCAGTCGGCGGTGCAAGAAACGACGCAGCTCTCCTCGACCCTTCAGAAAGCAGGGATGATCGCGCGAGTTGCTGCCGAGGGACGGCATCCGCCGGGGATTGATTTCGAGGGCCCGCGCCTCCCTCACACCGCCGCCGCGACCGCCTCGATCTCGGCGACTGCAAGGTCCCTCGTGGTCTCGTCGGCGATGACCGGTGCGACGCGGCCCGCCGCCGCTCGGTACGCGGGGTCCGCAAGCACTTCGCGGATCGCAGTCATGATCGCCTCGGCAGGCGCGCTCGCGTCGACGCGCCGGCCGGCTCCGGCATGGACGACGCGGGCGGCGATATCGAGCTGGTCACGGCCCATGGGCAGGCAGACGAGCGGCACGCCGGCGGCCAGCGCCTTGATCGTGGTGCCGTGGCCGCAGTGGGTCACGATCAGCGCGGCCTCGCGCAGCACCTGCGCGTGCGGCGCAGACCGCACGACCCGCACGTGCGCGGGAGCGTCGACGGTCGCGGGGTCGATCCCGAGGCCCGTTGTGACCACGCCGCGGACGGGCAGGGGGCGCAGTGCATCAACGATCCTCTGAAGCGGCTCGGCCTGGTCTTGGAAGTCCATGCTCAGAGCGACGAGGACGAGCGGGGCATCGCCCGCCGGCACCTGCCACCCCTGCGCCCACGCAGGATCATCCAGCCGCGGGCCGACGTACTTGACGACCGGAGGCAGCGTGCCGACGAAGTCGAAGGCGCGGCTGGTGAGCACGAGGACGCGCGCGGCGCTGCGGCCCTGGTCGAGCACGTGCTCGACCGGCGGGAGCCCCTGCTCGGCGCGGGCCTCGTTGAGTGCGGGCAGCGCCTCGTCCCAGGCCGCCATGACGAGCGCGCCGACCTCCCGGTCGCGCGCCTCCTCCTCGGGCGTCGTCGCCGGCAGGAACCCCTGGCCGAACGGAGGCACACCGGGCGCGGGGATCACGTTGATCGTCGGATTAGGACGACGGCGGGGACGCGCGCGGCCTCCGCGGCGACGAGCGGCCCGAAGAGCAGCAGCTCGCTCAGCACGGCAGCGGGCCGGCGACGCTCGATCTCTTCGCGAACGTCCGCCGCGTGCAACTTCGCCGGGCCGACGGCGAGGCGGTCGCGCATGCGGGCGAAGTCGCCCCCCGGCTCCTTGGCCTCCCAGTCGCGGATGAAGTCGCCGTCGCGCCCGTGTGCGGTCCGCTGCGGCGCCCGCGTCCAGCTCACGTGCTCGGCACCGGCCGCCTCGATGTCGGGGCGCAGCACGGTGTCGGCCAGCACCCGGACGTCGTGACCGCGCTGCACGAGCGCGCGCGCGACGCTCATCAGCGGCGGCGTTGTCCCTGCGCCGTCCCAGGTGGTCATCAGGAACTCGGCCATCTCCTACCTCCTTCGGAATCGTTCAGCGCGGCGACGAGCTCGCGCATCGCGGTGATGGTCTGTGAGCGGCTCAGCCCCTTGTCCTGGCGGAGGAGCTTCCACGTGTAGACGTCGGTGACGACGACGAGCTGGGCGAGCCTGCGCTTGCGCTCCTGGCCGTTCAGGCCCTCGAGCGCCGCGCCGAACACGTGCTCCACCCACTCCTGGTGACCCTGCCGGCCGAGCGCGAGCATCGGGCGCACGACCGGAACGCGCTCCTCGACGGCGAGCGTCCGCAGGATCATGTCCCCGTAGCGCTCGTAGTCGGCGACGAGCGTCGCGAGCGCCTCCCGGACGTCGCCCGGCTCCACTCCCCACCGTGCGCGCCCGATCCTCGCGGCGGTGCGCTCGGACGCCGCGGCGAACAGCGCCTCCTTCGTGCCGAAGTGGTTGACCACCGTCTGCAGCGCGATTCCGGCCGCCGACGCGACGCCGCGCATCGTGACGTCGTCGTACCAGTTCGCACCAAACGCTTCCGCGGCCGCGTCGACGATCCGCTCGCGCGTGGCCGCCATCGCGGCGGCGCGCGCCGACATTCGATAGGTTCTCGTTACACTCATTAGGACGCTATTACAACAGAATCTCCGCCCGAGTCAAGAACATGCCGCTCCTCCCGGTCACGCACGAGCCGGTCCCGCTTCCGCTCGAACGCCGCATACCGCACAGCTCCGGCTGGTTTCAGCTACGACAACACTCCATCCCGCATTTATCCCGCGGGAGGGTGCCGGAACCTCCCGCAAGCGCCCGCTAATCCCCGTAAGACAACTGGCGAAAAGTCCTGCCCATGCCGGAAATCCCCGCCAATCCCGCTCAGCCCGGAGACACCAAGACCGGCCTGTCACGCCGGAGGCCGCGGGTTCGAGTCCCGTCGCTCCCTCCTCTCTTAATGCGCCTGTAAACCAGGCATTTGTGTTGTCTGGAC
>JALZIQ010000003.1 GCA_030860205.1 Actinomycetota bacterium
GCTCCGATTCGACTCCGTCGAGGAGCTCGTCGCGCAGATCGCCCGGGACGTCCTCGTCACCCGGAAGGTCGTGGAGGGAACCGCAGATGGCCCCTGCTCCCATTGACCTGCTACTATCAGCGTTCGAGCCCTATGGGTTGGCTTGGTGGATGTATCCCACAGCCCCATCCGGGAAGCAACTGCAGAAGGGACGGGAACAGGCGCGCATGGCGCTGCTCAAAGAGGTGAAGACACAGCTAATCGAAGAAAATGCCTTGAGCGAGGGCGACACCGGTTCCCCCGAGGTGCAGGTCGCGGTGTTGAGCCGCCAGATCACCCAGTTGACCGAGCATCTGCGGACACACCCCAAGGACCACCATTCGCGTCGCGGGCTCCTCAGGATGGTGGGTCGCCGCCGGCGCCTACTGGCATACCTGAGACGTGAGGACATCGAACGCTACCGTGCGCTCATCTCCAAGCTGGGTCTTCGCCGGTAGCGTGGTTCTCCTGCGATTCTCGGACGAGCACCTTTGTCTTGCCGAACGGGTGATCGAGAGAAAGGAGGGCCCCGGCCTCGAGCCCAGCTGATCAACACTGGAGAGGACGGCCACCGGTCGATGTTCAGTCGCAAGCTCGTCTGAAGCTCTATCTGTGAGTCTCGGCGGGCTTACCACTGAAAATCGGCCGGCTCCCTCTCCTCCAACTTCGTCCCGGGCGACGCACAGCGCGCGCCCCACAAGCTTCTTCAGGAAGGAACCAACAAATGGCTAGACCAATGAGTCCCGATTCAAGCGCCGTAGAGCGAACCATCGGGGACCAGAAGATAAGACTGGAAACCGGCAGGGTTGCCGGCCAGGCGGACGGCGCAGTGATTGCGTCGACGGGAGAAACCATGTTGCTGGCCACGGCGACTTCTTCCGCACCGCGGGGGGACGGGGACTTCTTTCCGTTGACCATCGATGTGGAAGAGCGGATGTACGCAGCCGGCAAGATACCGGGCGGGTTCTTTCGCCGAGAGGGCAAGTCCTCTGAAAAGGCGACGCTTCAGGCTCGCCTGATCGACCGGCCGATACGTCCGTCGTTCCCTGCGGGCTTCCGCAATGAAGTTCACTGTGTGGTAACCATTCTCGCGGTGGACAACGTGAACCCCACCGATATTCTCGCTATCAACGCTGTGTCCGCCGCGCTGGCGCTTTCACCGATGCCCTTCCAGGGCCCGGTTGGGGCAGTCCGATTGTCGCACATTGGCGGGTCCTGGGTTGCCAACGCGACCTACGAGGATCGCGAGGAAGAGACCATCGAGCTGGTGATTGCGGGGCGAAAGAACTCCACCGGCGAAATCGACATCATGATGATCGAGTCGGCCGCTTCCGAAGAGTGCTTCGATTTGATCGCGGCCGGTGCCACCGCACCCGATGAGCGGCTTCTCGCCGAAGGCATCGAGGTCGCCAAGGGCTACATCGCCGAGGTTATCGCCGTCCAGGAGGAGCTCGCCGGACTGGTTCACGTGACCAAGGGCACCGTTGATGGCGAGCAGCCTGACTTCGCGCTGCTTGTCGATTACACCGATGACATCATCGAGCGTGTCCAGGCTGAGAGTGAAGCAGATGTGCGCGAAGCGATCGCGATAACCGATAAGGGCGAGCGCCGCCGCCGTCTCGCCCTTACAACGGATGCGGTGACGGAAAGACTTGCCGAAGAGTTTCCCGAGCAGGTGCACATGATCAAGCCCGCGCTGCGCGCGTTGACCAAGAAACTCGTACGCAGGCGGATAGTCGCTGACAACATACGGCTCGACGGCCGTAGCACCGAGGAGGTACGGCCAATCTGGGTGCAGACGGGAGTGGTTCCGAGGGTGCATGGAAGTGCGCTCTTCACCCGGGGCGAGACCCAGGCCCTGTCCATTGCCACCCTGGGCATGCAGCGGATGGAGCAAATGATCGATGACCTCTCCATGGACGAGCGCAAACGGTACATGCACCATTACAACTTCCCGCCTTTCTCCACCGGCGAAGCCGGTTTCATGCGGGGCCCAAAGCGCCGTGACATCGGTCACGGCGCGCTGGCAGAGAAGTCCCTGCTTCCCGTCGTCCCCTCCAAGGAGGATTTTCCCTACGCGTTGCGCGTAGTTTCCGAGATCCTGTCGTCGAACGGATCCACATCGATGGCCAGCGTGTGCGGATCCTCGCTCGCGCTCATGGACGCGGGGGTGCCGATTCGGGGTGGCGCCCACGTGGGGGGAGTCGCGATGGGGCTTATCGCCGAAGAGGACAACTACGTCACGCTGACAGACATCCTTGGGGATGAAGATGCGTTCGGCGACATGGACTTCAAGGTGGCGGGCACGAACGAGGTTGTTACCGCTTTGCAACTGGATACGAAGATCTCGGGGATTCCGGCGAGCGTTCTCGGGGAGGCTCTGCAGGCTGCCCGCAAGGCGCGCCTACACATCATCTCGGAGATGACCAAGGGGCTCGAGTCACCGAGGCCGGAGCTCGCACCCTACGCACCTCGCGTCATGTCCCTGAAGGTTCCCGTCGACAAGATCGGTGAGGTGATCGGACCGAAGGGTAAGAACATCAACATGATCACCGCGACCACAGGTGTCGAGATCGACATCGATGATGACGGCACCGTCCGCATCGGCTCGGGTGACTCGGAGTCGGCACAGCAAGCCGCCAAGCTCATCGAAGACCTCGTCGACCCGAGGCTTCCCGAGGTTGGCGAGAGGATTCTTGGGAGCGTGGTCAAAATCATGCCCTTCGGAGCATTCGTCAACATCGCACCGGGACGGGACGGGCTCGTCCACATCTCCAAGCTGGGCGAAGGCCGGATCGAACGTGTCGAAGATGCGGTCAATTCCGGGGATCAGATCGAGGTCGAGATAACGGAGGTCGATCGCCAGGGCCGTATCTCGCTGACGCCCGTGGCCTGGCTCGATCAAAAGGTGGCTCAAGGCAAGTCGATCGAGGAAGCTCGTGCCTCGGCCGTGGGGGGCGGCGGCGACAGAGGCCCTCGCCGTGAAGGCGGCAGGGACCGTGGACGGGGCCGACCGGGAGATCGTGGTCCGCGAGAGTCGTCAGGCTCGGGTGGATCACGACGCGAGAGAGCGCCGCGCCGTGACGACGGCGCATAGGCGCATGGGGCCGTGACGTTCTCCCGTAGCGCATTGGATTCGGGCATCACGGTGGTAACCGAGCGGATGAACGAAGTTCGCTCGGCAACGGTCGGTTTCTGGTTTGACGTTGGGTCGCGTGACGAGCCCACCGAGCTTGCCGGGACCTCGCACTTCTTGGAGCACTTGTTGTTCAAGGGCACACCCACCCGCACGGCGAAGGATATCGCCGACGGCTTCGACGCAGTGGGCGGTGAGGTCAATGCGTTCACGGGCAAGGAATACACGTGCTACTACGCGCGGGTGCTCGATGACGATCTCGAGATGGCGACAGAAGTGCTGTGCGATATGATCACGAACTCCGCCATCGAATCCGATGAGTTCGAATCGGAGCGCGGTGTGATCCTCGAAGAGATTGCGATGCATGAGGACACCCCCGACGAGCTGGTTCACGATCTCTTCTACAGATCGGTATGGCGCGGCCATCCCCTTGGTCGTCCGGTTCTCGGGTCCAACGACAGTATCGGAGCAGTAAGCCGCGATGGTGTCGTCGACTATTGGCACCAGAGGTATTCGCCGGTGAATCTGGTGGTGGCTGCCGCCGGACATCTCGACCATGACTCTTTCGCAGAGCGTGTGGATTCGCTTTTCAAGGGGCGGGGCGAAGGCCGGACCGACCGCGCGGCAGATCCACCTGCCCTGTCGCGCAGCGCTGATGTATTCACACGCCCCACCGAACAGGCGCATATCGTTCTCGGAACCGAGGGCCTGGCGCGCGACCACGAGGACCGGTATGCGCTGGCGGTGATCGACACCGTTCTCGGGGGCGGAATGTCCTCTCGGCTCTTTCAGGAGGTTCGCGAGAAACGCGGTCTCGCCTACTCGGTCTACTCCTATCGGTCTCTGTTTGCGGGCAGCGGGACATTTGCCGTTTACGCGGGCACAACGCCGCAGAATGCCGAGCAGGTTCTCGACATCGTGCAGACGGAGATCAACTCTATAGTGAGCGACGGCATTACAGAGGCCGAGTTGGGACGGGCGAAAGGTCATCTGAGGGGTTCACTCGTGCTATCGGCGGAGGACGCAGGCAGCAGGATGAACCGCCTCGCCAGACAACAGCTCTCCACCGGCGAGATCCTTTCGGTGAGCGAGATCATCGACAAATTCGACGCCTTGGCCATGGACGACATTCGACGGGTTGCGAAGCACGTCCTTGGTTCCGGGCCGTTCGGAATCACCGTGATAGGGCCGTTCGACGAAGGCGCGTTCGACCGCTACGCCGCATGACTCGCGTCGGGGTGATCGGAGCGGGAGGGCGGATGGGGTCCCTCGTGTGCAGAGCTGTGGAGGACGACGCCGACCTCGATCTCGTGGCGCGCCTGCACCGGGCCGACCCGCTGGATCTGCTAACCGATAACGGCGCCGAAGCGGCAGTCGATTTCACCGTTCCGGATGCCGTGCGAGGCAACGTCATGTGGTGCCTGAAGAACGATGTGCACGCGGTGGTCGGCACGTCGGGGCTGAGCTCGAGCGATCTCGGCGATATCGAGCGCGCCGCTCGAAGCTCGGCTGCACGGGTGCTGGTGGCGCCCAACTTCGCACTCGGCGCGGTGCTCATGATGGTGTTCGCTCAACGAGCCGCACGCTACTTCGGGCGCGCCGAGATAATCGAACGACATCACGACAAGAAGCTCGATGCGCCGTCCGGGACCTCGCTGAGGACTGCCGCGCTGATGGCGGCGGAACACGTTGGGGTGGCGGCCGCTCCCGGGGAGGCCGAGGGGCTTCCGGCCGCCCGCGGAGGTGACGCGGGCGGCATCCGGATCCATTCGCTGCGACTGCCCGGTTCGGTGGCCCATCAAGAGGTCGTCCTCGGAGGCGTTGGCGAGACCCTCACGATCCGCCATGACTCGGTGGACCGTTCGTCGTTCATGCCGGGGGTCTTGATGGGCCTCAAGAAGGTGGGTTCGTTGGAGGGACTTACGGTCGGGCTGGAGAACGTGCCCGACTTCTAAGCCATGGACAGACATCTTTTGACGGTCGTCGTATTAGCGATCGTGGTCGCGTCCTGCGCAGGGTCCGGAGGGGGATTGTCCGAGTCCGGGGGCGGCCTGCCCCGGGTCACAATCGACTTCCCGCCGTCGGCGGGGCCGGGGTCGGTGCAGCCGGCGGTGCTCGAGGTCACCAATCCCGGCCCCGGCGACATCCGGACGCTGATGGTGGCCTTCACCCGGGCGGGTGACCCCGATCTGCCGACTCCCATCGTCGACGTCGCCGGGGGTGATGTGCCCAGCGCAGTGAGATCGGTCCACCCGGATCCGGCGGGAGTCTCCGACAACGGGGTCGTCTATCGCTTCAACAGAGCGTCATCTCAGGAGCCCTTCCTCGCCGAAGGCGATTCGGCGGTTATTACCTTCGACCTCGCGGTTCCGCAGGTGCCCGGCGCGGCTGCAAATGCCGTCCAGGTCTACGACGGGAACGAGATAGGCAGAGCCGCCGGGGTCCGCCTCGAAACCGAGGTGGGGGGTTAGCGTGGTGGCAGGCAATGCTCCGGGCAACCCGGCAAAGAGGAGGTAGAGTGATGTCTAAGGGACGGTTCGGCCAGGTCATCACGGCGATGGTGACTCCCTTCAACTCCGACGGGTCCTTGGACCTCGACGGCGCCCGCAGGCTGGCCGCCCACCTGGTCGACAACGGCTCGGATGGGATCTTGCTGACCGGGACCACCGGCGAGGCCCCCACCCTGTCGCGCGATGAGAAGCTGAGCCTTTTCTCCGCGGTGATGGAGATCATCTCGGGGCGGGCCAAGGTGATCGCCGGCACCGGCACCTATAGCACCGCCGAGTCCATCGAGCTCACTCTGGAGGCGGCGGACCGGGGGGTGGATGCCTGTCTGGTCGTCACCCCCTACTACTCGAAACCGCCCCAGAACGGGCTGGTCGCTCACTTCGAAGCCATTGCGGATGCATCGCCCGTCCCGCTGATCCTCTACGACATCCCGGTTCGCACGGCCCGTCGCATCGAGCGCTCTACGTTGGTGAGGTTGGCGCGCCACGACAACATCGTCGCGGTGAAAGACGCCGTCGGCGACGCGTCGGAGACGGCCAGGGTTCGCTCCGAGCTCAGCGCCGCCGGTCTCGAGAGCTTCGACATCTATTGCGGCGACGACGTGCTGCTGATGCCCCATCTCGCTGCGGGCGCGGTGGGAGTCATCTCCGTGTGCTCGCACATCGTGGGACGTCAGATGAAAGAGCTGTTCGCCGCGTGGGACGACGGAAAGGTCGACGAGGCGCTGCGCTTGTACATTTCGCTGACGCCGTTGTTCGACACGATCATGACCGTGACCGCAAGCCCGATCGGCATCAAGGCGGCGTGCCGCATGGTGGGACTCGAAGTCGGCGATCCGCGTTTGCCTCTGGTCCCGGCCACTCAGGAAGAAGCGGCCGCCGTCCGCTCGACGCTGGAGGGGGCTGGACTTATTTGACCGCCGTGGGCACCGGTCCTGTGAGGATCATCTTCCTCGGCGGGCTGGGGGAGATCGGGCGCAACATGACGGTCGTCGAGCTCGATGGGCGGCTGCTGGTCGTGGATGCAGGGCTCTCTTTTCCCAGCGACGAGATGTTCGGGGTGGATCTTGTGATTCCCGACTTCTCGTATGTGCGCGACCGGGCGGACCGTTGCGACGGCATCGTGCTGACCCATGGTCACGAAGACCATGTAGGAGCGCTGTCCTGGCTGCTCAGGGAAGTCAACGTCCCCGTGTACGGAACGCGGCTCACATTGGGTATGGCAAAAAAGCGGCTGGATTCGGCCGGTTTGGAGGCCGACCTGATACCGATCGACGCCCCCGGACAGCTGACCATCGGCCCTTTCCGGTGCGAGACGCTGGCAGTGTCACACTCCATTCCCGACGCCATCTCGCTCGTTATCGAAACAGACGAAGGACGGATCCTCTACACGAGTGACTTCAAGCTCGACCAGATACCCGGTGAGGGGCGGATGACCGGCATCGACGCCTTCAAAGAGGTTGCGGCCCTTGGTGTGGACCTCATGTTGTCGGACTCGACCAATGCCGACCGGGCGGGACGTACGCCTTCGGAGGCGGTGGTGAATGACGCGCTCGAGGAGATCTTCGCCGGCGCAAAGCGCAAGATCATCGTGGCGTGCTTCGCCTCCCACCTCCATCGAATTCAGCAGGTGTGTGAGCGCGCCGAGGCCTGCGGACGCAGGGTGGCCTTCGTGGGTCGTTCGATGATCGCCAACGTCGAGGTGGCGCTCGAGCTCGGATATCTATCGTTTGCCCAGGACACGATCGTTGACGTCGCCGAGCTGGGCCGTCATGACGCCGCCGAGGCGGTGATCGTGTGCACGGGATCCCAGGGCGAACCGCTATCGGCGCTTTCGCTCATCGCGTCCGGCGAGCACAAGACGGTCTCGGTCGATCCCGAAGACGTTGTCATCTTATCGGCCAGCCCCATTCCCGGGAATGAATCCGCTGTTCATCGGGTCCTCAACGCTCTTTACCGGACCGGGGCTGAAGTCTTCCACTCGGGCAACAGCAGCGTGCACGTTTCCGGTCACGCATCCTCCGAGGAGCTTGCGGAGCTCGCGTCGGTGGTCCGGCCAAGGAACTTCGTCCCGATGCACGGCGAGTACCGGCAGCTTGCGCTGCACGCACGCATCGCCAATCACAGTGGGATTCCGGAGGGCAATATCAGCATCGCAGAAGACGGCGATGTGCTCGAGCTGAGGGGCGGCCGAATACGACGAGGAGAGCAGGTCCGGGCGGGAATGGTGCTGATCGACGGTCTGGGGGTCGGCGACGTCGGCCCGATCGTGCTGCGTGACCGAAAGACGCTCGCGGAAGACGGGATCCTCGTCTGCGTCGTGACGATCGACTCCCAGCACGGCGAGATACTGGCGGGACCGGACCTGATCAGCCGCGGGTTCACCTATCACGGCGAGTCGCGAGGGCTCCTCGAAGAGGCCGCTGAGCGCGTTGGCCAGGCGCTGGAAGAGCTCAGCGTGGAGGGCGTGACCGAGTGGTCGACGATCAAGAAGGCGTGCCGTCACGCGCTGGGCGAGTTCGTGTGGAAGCGAACCCGCAGGCGGCCGATGATCCTGCCGATCATCATGGAGATCTGAGCCGGCTGGAGGCCCGTGATTCGACGGTTGACGGCCGCCCACCTCGCGTTGTTCTACTCGGTGGCCGTGTTACATATGTGGCTCCTGTTAGATTTGTGAGTCCACCAGACTAGGGAGAGCCCCCTGTGGCTTCAAGCACCAGTCGTCCCAAACGTCAACCCTCCAAGCGAGCTTCTCCAACGACGAGGGGCGGCGCAACACGGTCCCGGAAGCGAAGCGGCGGCGCTGCCAAGAAGCCAACCGCCCGGCCCCGCCCGGCGGCGAGGAAGCGCCCCGGCCGGCAGCACCCCGCGGCGAAACGGCGCAATCCATCGGTCGGAGCGGTGGCGTGGGCCGCTCTCCGGCGAGGTGCACTGGGTTTGGTTGGCCTGCCGGCGGCGGTGTGGGGCGGGGTCGTGCTCCTTTTCGGTCTCGTCGGTACCATGGGTGTCTGGCTCGGGTCCGGTGGGCCCGTGGGCAGGGGGGTCGACGTGGTCTGCTCGCTGCTGTTCGGCGACGTCGGTGTCATGCTGCCGCTCGTGGTGGTGGTGTCGGGCGCCTGTCTGCTCCATCCCCTGACCCGTCCGGATGCCGCCCGGATTACGGCCGGCGCGCTCATCGCCGTTGTCGGAACGTCCGGTCTGTGGCATCTGTTCCAGGGCAACCCGCGGGTCTCGGCGTCGCTCGAACGGCTCTCGGAAATCGGTGGGGTTGCGGGTGCGATGTCGGCGAGACCTCTGACGGACCTTGCGTCGGTGTGGGTGGCCGCACCCCTGTTGGCCGCCGCCGTCGCCCTGGGCGCCATGGTTCTGACCCGGACGCCGTTGAGCCGGATGAGGGGCTGGGCCGTCGCAGGCGGCGCGAGCGCCTTTGCCTTCACGCGCGGTCTCCTGGCGGGCATCGAAACCGGCCAGGGGTGGGGCGAGGTGGGATCCGGAAGGGTGAAGGACCCGGTCGGGCCCGAGGCGCAGGACGCCGAGTCCGGTGCTGAAGCCGGGGCGGCTGAGGGCGCTCCCGGCGCTCCGACCCCCTCGGAGGGACCAGACTGGCCGGAACCAGATTTATCCGGGGGCGGGGTCGTGCAGCAGCTGGCGATGCCCGTCGGGGAGGCGCGCTCCTACCGCCTGCCCCCCATGGAGCTCCTCAGCAAAGGTGACGAGCGCGAGGTATCGGGGCGCTCGATCCAGGAAACCATCCGGGTCCTCGAGGCAACCCTCGATGAGTTCAAGGTCGACGCGGCGATAACCGGTCACACCGCAGGGCCGACCGTGACGCGCTTCGAGGTCGAGCTCGGTCCCGGCGTCAAGGTGAACAGCGTATTGAGCCTGTCCAATGAAATGAAATACGCACTCGCCTCTGGCGAGCTGCGCTTTCAGGCGCCGATACCCGGCCGCTCCGCCATCGGCATCGAGGTCCCCAATCGCACCCGCAGACTGGTGACGGCGGGCGACATCCTCCGCTCCCCTCTGGGCCGGCAGAACAAGCATCCCTTGGCGACCGCGCTCGGCGCCGATGTCTCGGGCGAGGCCGTGCTGGCGAACCTGAGCGACATGCCGCACCTGCTCATCGCGGGCGCCACCAACTCGGGTAAATCATCGTGCATCAACACCATGATCTCCACGGTGTTGATGAGGGCGCGGCCGGACCAGGTGCGCATGATCCTGATCGATCCCAAGCGGGTCGAGCTCAATCACTTTGCGGGAGTGCCGCATCTCCTCACCCCGGTTGTAACCGTCCCAAAGAAAGCCGCCGCAGCCCTGAGCTGGGTGGTCCGGGAGATGGAGATGCGCTACGAGACCCTTGCGCACTCGGCCATGAGGAATCTCGACTTCTACAACGAGGCGGTCGGCCGAGGCGCGATCGTTCGGCGCAGCGACGACGATCCGGTGCCCCAGAAGCTGCCCTACATCCTCGTGGTAGTGGACGAGCTATCGGATCTCATGATGATTGCCCCACGGGACGTCGAGAGTGCCATCTGCCGGATCGCTCAGATGGCGCGCGCCGTTGGGATTCATCTAGTGGTCGCGACCCAGCGCCCGTCGGTCAACGTCGTCACCGGAGTGATCAAGGCCAACATCCCCTCTCGGCTGGCCTTCAGCGTCGCCTCCCAGCAGGACTCGAGGGTGATCCTCGATCAGGGGGGAGCGGACAAGCTCATCGGAAACGGGGACATGTTGTTCCTCCACGCCAATTCATCCAAGCCCCGCCGCATCCAAGGTGCCTGGGTGACGGAGAAGGAGATCGCAGCGATCGTCGCCCACGCCCGCAGACAGGCTCAGCCGCAGTACATGGAGGGCATTACCGCCGACGACCCCGGCGGCAACCCGGGGGCGGGGGGTGGAAGCGGCGACGACGAGCTGCTGCAGGAGGCCCTCGATCTGGTCGTGCGCTCGGGCCTCGGGTCGACGTCGATGCTGCAGCGGAAGCTCCAGGTCGGCTTCGCACGCGCCGGCAGGATCATGGACCTGCTGGAGCAACGGGGTGTGGTCGGACCGTCGCTGGGGTCGAAGCCACGTGACGTGCTGATGACCCCGGAGGAGCTCGAAACCAGCGCCCGCAGGGTCTTCCCCCCCTGATGAAACGGCACCCAAGCGGCGGTTTGGGGATTTCCGAACGACCTTTTCTCCTCCCACCCCTGTCTTTGCGTTCAAGTGAGGGTTGGTCCGGTCGAAGGAATAGGGGCAGTGCATCACGGGAAGGCTGAGTGCGTCGGCTCGGCCTTGTTGTCTGTTGTTGCCCCCGAAGTCGGAGCCTATAATGACTGTACGTAGCAGGCCCTCCACTCAGAGTAGTGGAGACATGGCGAAAACGGACGGCGGGGTCGTGAGCCAGAATTCGAGCTTGGGCACTTACCTTTCGGCGGCGCGCCGTTACAAAGGCGTGTCCATCGAAGCCGCCGCCGACCAGACGAAGATCCGCGCCGACTATCTGGAGCGGATGGAGGCCGACGACTTCGGCTTCCTGGCGCCCGCCTACGTACGAGGTTTTCTCAAGAGCTACGCCCGGTTTCTCTCCGTGGCGCCCGATCCGCTGCTCAAGGAATTCGACCGGCGCGTGGGGGCGAGCACCGTCGGTGCGGAGCAGATTCTGGCTGCGACGAGGTCATCCGGGAAGTCGTCTCGACCGGCCGGCCCCTCCAGGCGACGAGCGCCGTCATCGGCCTCGGCGTACCGAGAGCGCCGCGCAGGCAACTGGACGTTGGCCGCCGTTCTCGCAGCGGCGTCGCTGGCGGCGCTCAGTCTGCTCGGGCTCTTGACCGGCGACGGCCCGCCGGAGCGGGAGCAGGCGGGGAGCCCACGACGGCCCGCCGCAACCGAGACCGAGACAAAGGCGGAGCGCGCTCCCTCGGGAGACTCTCGGCCGAAGCAGAAGAAGCAAAAGAGGGAGACGGGTGGCAGGCTTGCCCTGGCCGATGGGATTAGTCTTACGATCGTCGCGTCCCGGGACAGGTGCTGGGTTGACGTCACCTCCGACGGCGTGAACGTGCTGACCGAAGAGCTCGCCCTGGGCGAGAAGGCGACGGTCTCCGCACGCGAGAGCATGGACATCGTTTTGGGCAATGCCCAGGGGGTCGAGCTGATCGTGAACGGACGCAACATAGGGTCCCCCGGCGGGACCGTGGTACCCCTGACGCTGCCCGACGACATCAAGAGCCTTCTCTAGGGTGGACCACTAGCCGGGTGGCGCGCGTCGCCATCGTCACCCTTGGTTGCCCCAAGAACGCGGTCGATTCGGAGGGCCTTGCCGGCCTCCTGAGTACCCGGGGGCACGAGGTCATTTCCGATGCCGAGTCGGCCGAGGTCGTGGTCGTGAACACCTGCGGCTTCATCGAGCCGGCGCGCCGGGAGACGGTCGAGGAGGTGCTCGATCTCGCAGACCTGAAGGACAACTCTGATCTCGCGGGGCTCGTGCTCGCGGGGTGCCTCGTCGCGCGCTCCGCGTCGGAGCTCGCCGAGGCCCTGCCCGAGGTCGACGCGTTCGTGGACTTCGCCGCCTATCCTCGCATCGCCGAGATCGTCGCCGACGCCGCCGCCGGCGAGCTGAGCTCGAGGATCCACGGTGACCCGGGGACGCGCTTCGATCCCGCATGGTGGGACACGACCATCGCGGCGGGCCCGAGGCTCCGTTTCGGCAGAGCTCCGTGGGCCTACGTCAAGATCGCCGAGGGGTGCAACCGGGGCTGCACCTTCTGCTCGATTCCGCTCATGCGGGGCCGTCTCAGGTCACGCGCCCCGGAGATCATCGAGGCCGAGGCGCGCGGCCTCGTCGCCCAGGGTGTATCCGAGCTGTCCCTGGTGAGCCAGGACTCGGTCATGTGGGGACGGGATTCGGGTGACGGTGACCTGCTGGAGCTGCTCGGGCGCCTCGAAGCGATCGAGGGGCTGCGCCGACTTCGGTTGATGTACCTCCACCCGCAGGGTGTGACCGACGGGCTGATCGACCGGATGACCTCCTCCGAGGTGATCGCTTCCTACTTCGATCTCTCCCTGCAGCACGTCGCCCCCGAGGTCCTGAGGAGCATGGGCCGGTGGGGCGGCCCCGAGCGCTTTACCCGGATGATCGAGCGAATTCGGGAGCAGGATCCCCTGGCGGGCGTGCGATCCACGTTCATCCTTGGTTTCCCGGGTGAGACCGAGGCTCAGGCGAGACAGGTTGAGGCGTTCGTGGCAGAGGCAGAGCTCGATTGGGTAGGGGCGTTCACCTATTCACCCGAGGACGGGACGAAATCGGTCCATATGCCGGGCCGAGTGGCCGAAGCCACCGCCCGGGCAAGAACAGAGAGGGTTGTGTCCGCGGCCCAGGTGACGATGGATCGGCGCGCCCGGTCGCTCGTGGGGCACCGGCTCGAGGTCCTTGCGGAGAGCTTCGATCGCTCCGAGGGGGTATGGGTGGGTCGCTCCCACAGGGAGGCCCCCGAGATAGACGGTGAGGTGCGCTTCACCGGCGCCACGGGGGTGTCGGTCGGCGACCTCGTCGATGTGCAGGTCACCGGCAATCTCGGCGCCGACCTCGAAGGGGTCCGGGCGGGGCGGGCACCGGAGGACGGAAGGGTCTTCTCGACGGCCTCGATCCTCGGGTGAACGCGAGGGCGGAGACATGAACGCGGAGATAATCGGCGTGGGGACCGAGCTGCTGCTCGGCCAGATCGCAGACACGAATGCGCAGCATATCTCGACGGCTCTGGCGGAGATCGGTGTGGATGTGCACCGTCACACTGCGGTCGGCGACAACCTGGGACGGATGACCACAGCCATCTCGGAGGCCCTTGTCCGCTGCGACGCCCTCATCATCACCGGGGGCCTCGGCCCCACTCCCGATGACATCACCCGCGAGGGTGTTGCCGCGGCCCTGGGGCTCGAGCTCCGGCGCGATCCGGAGCTCGAGGCGTTCATCCGGAGGATTTTCAAGGACCGCGACCGCGCGATGCCGGACTCGAACCTGCGACAGGCCGACCTTCCCGCCGGTGCCAGGGCGATCGCTCCCGAGGGGACTGCGCCCGGTTTCACGATAGAGGTTCCCACGGGGGTCATCTTCGCCCTTCCCGGAGTTCCCTGGGAGATGAAAGCTATGCTCGAGAAGGCGGTTCTGCCCGATCTCACCGTTCGTTCGGGTGCCGCCGCCATCGTGAGCCGTCAGATCCTCGTCCTCGGCCTGGGCGAGTCCCTCACCCACGAGAAGATCGGCGACATCGTCGATGCGCAGACCAACCCGACAATCGCATACCTTGCCGGCAAAGGGCAGGTGCGCGTCCGGGTGACCGCCAAGGCGAGCTCACGGGCGAACGCTGAAGCCCTGGTCGATCCGGTGGAGGAGGCGATTCGGACACGCCTCGGCTCGGCCGCCGTCTCCGGCGGCCATGCCAGCGTCACGGCGGCATTGGCCGCGCTGCTGGTGGAACGCGCCGCATCGGCGGCTGCGGCGGAGTCTCTCACCGGCGGGCTCATCGGCGTGGAGCTAACCCGGGCGCCGGGGGCGAGCGAGTTCTTTCGCGGCTCGTTGGTGTGCTATTCGGATGAGGCGAAAAGAGAGGTAGCGGGGGTTCCCCAGAGCATTCTCGACCACTTCGGCGCGGTGAGCGAGGAAACCGCCGGAGCGCTCGCGGAGGGCGCAGCGTCCAGGCTCGGCGCCGACCTCGGGGTCGCGGCGACCGGAGTTGCAGGCCCAGGCGAGCAGGGGGGGAAGCCCGTGGGGACGGTTTTCGTGGGGGCGTGCTGGGAGGGCAGGACCCTGGCGCGCCGGGCGTTCACGTACGGGGACCGGGACAACATCCGGGCGTTCGCCGTGACCGCCGCCCTGGACCTCAGCCGTCGCATGATCGAGGGCACCGCCTGACCCCGACCCTATCCACGGTACGGCTGTTCGTGGCGGCGGCGGTGCCCGATGCCCTGCTGGAGGGTCTCCAGGAGCGCGTGGGCGAGCCGATCGGGAGGCTCCAGGGGGCGCGCCCGACCGAGCCGACCACCCGGCACATCACGCTCAAGTTCCTCGGTCCCACCCCGGCCGAGCGGCTGCCTGAGGTGTGCGGCTGTTGCGGCGACGTTGCCGCCGACGGAGAGCCCTGCGAGCTTCGCATCGAGGGCCTCGGGGCATTCCCCAGGCCGGCCGGGGCGACCGTGCTGTGGGCCGGGGTGAGCGATCCCGCGGGGATGCTTGAGCGGCTTGCCGATGGGCTCGACGGCGCCTTCGCCCCGATGGGCTACCGGCCCGAGAGGCGCCCTTTCGCCGCCCATGTGACCCTGGCCCGTTTCCGGCAGCCGGTGCGCCTCGACCTTCCCGGCCTCGAACCCCTCGAACCGTTCCTCCTGAGACGGATCGGTCTCTACCGGAGCCGGCTGTCTCCCGGCGGCGCCCGCTACGAGAGTCTCGCAGCGTTTCCACTGGGACGGGGTTGACGGTCTGGGAAGAGGCTGAAGCGATCGTAGGTTGAACCTGCTTGAGCCCGGATCATGTGCCGGTGCGACGCACTCAGAGCGGGGGGAGCACACGCCCATGGCCGACGCGATTCACCCGAAGACCACCATTGGTCACGTGCACCTGAAGGTGGCCGATCTGGCGCGAGCCGAGGCCTTCTACCGGGACGTCCTCGGATTCGAGGTCGTCACACGATACGGCTCGGAGGCGTCGTTTCTGTCGGCCGGCGGATATCACCACCACATCGGGCTCAATACCTGGCAGAGCAGAGGCGCCGCGCCCGCACCGCCGTACTCAACCGGGTTGTATCACCTGGCGATCCTGATGCCCGATCGCCGGGAGCTCGCCCGCGCGATCAGGCGCATCCTCGATCATGGCGTGAGCCTCGACGGGATGTCCGATCACGGGGTGAGCGAGGCCGT
Organism: Actinomycetota bacterium; assembly: GCA_030860205.1. Lineage (GTDB taxonomy): Bacteria > Actinomycetota > CADDZG01 > CADDZG01 > WHSQ01 > JACDDL01. The sequence goes on from JALZIQ010000003.1 coordinate 15,553, forward strand.
CTACCTGCACGACCCGGACGCCAATGGGATCGAGATCTACCGCGACAGGGACCGCTCCGAGTGGCCGAGAGAGCAGGACGGCTCGGTGAAGCTGACGCTGGAACCGTTGGACCTGTCCGACCTCCTGTCGGAGCTGGCCCCCTAGGGGCCCCGGGCCCGGCCCGCTCTGGCGAAGGTGGTGCCGTCCCGAGACCACAGCTGGGCGGCATCCTGCTTGCCGCCGTAAGGGTGAACCGACGCTCCGGTCCGGAAACCGTCGGCGGCCACCGCCCGGATGCTGCTCCGGGTAGGCGTCTGGCTCCCTTTCGGTGCCGGTGCGGACCAGCGCGACAGCCGAGCCGTCCGGGCGACGCGACGGTCGTGGTTCAAGGCCGGACCCTGCGAGCCGATGGGAGAATGTGGGCCATCTTGAGTTGCGCCGCGTCCTGGTCGTCGTATTTCTCGCCTCGCTGGCTCTCGGGACGGTCCCGGGGCCCTCGGTCGCGGCTCCCCGGCTCGATGACATCGAAGACGCCCGCCGGAGATCGGATGACGCCCTCGCCGCCCTGGAAGCCGCCCGGGCCGAGCTTGGCGCCGCCCGCGGGGTCGCCGCCGCGGCTCATGCTCGGCTCGGCGCCATCGAGCGGAGCTTCGAGCTGGTGGTGGAGAGGTACAACCTCGTAGCGGACAAGCTTCTGGCGCTCCAAGCAGACAAAGCCGCCACCGAGCTCGCCATCCGGCGCCTCGAGCGGAAGATCGCCCTCAACGAGGCGGACGCTGCATCAATAGCCAACGAGCTCTACAAGGAAGGCGCCCAGGACACTCTCGAGGCGCTCTTGTCGTCCGCGAGCTGGGCCGACATAGAGCAGCGCCTCGAGATCATCAGGTCCTCGGAAGCGGCGCGGCGGGAGGTCTTTGCCACCCTTGCCGCCTCTCGGGCTCGTTTGCAGGAGGAGGTGGCCGAGCTCGACAGGCAAACCGCGACGGTCGCCGAGGTCCGGGGGCGGCTCGCCGGGCTGGCCCAGGAGATCGAGCTCAAGGCCAAGGCGCAACGCGATGAGATCGCAAGGCTGAACGCCATGGTGGCAGGCGCCGAGACGCGCGCGGGGCTCCTCGCCGAGCGGCGCGCCGAGGCCGAGCGACAGCGGGAACGCGCCGAGCGGCGCTGGGACCGATACCGGGCCAGACAAGCCGCGCTCGAGACGGAGCTTCCGGCCGGCGCCGTGGGCGGGGAGGCAGTGACCCTTACCGGAGCCTCCGGCGGCGGGAGACTTGCGGCCGAGGCGGCGCTGTCCCAGCTCGGTAAGCCCTACGTCTGGGCCGCCGACGGACCGGACACCTACGATTGCTCCGGTCTCACCATGTGGGCATGGGCTCACGCCGGTGTGCTTCTCCCTCACAACTCCGGTGCGCAGTTTGCGGCGACGGCCCGCGTCGCGGTGGCTGATTGGCAACCGGGAGATCTGCTGTTCTTCGGAAGCCCCATCCACCATGTCGGGATGTACATCGGCGACGGGAACATGGTCGAGGCGCCCTACACGGGGGCCTTCGTTCGGATCGGTACGGCGATGCGCTCCGATTACGTCGGCGCCGGCCGCCCCTAGAGTGTCCCCGGTGTGGTTCGGCGCGCCGGGTCGGCTGGGCCGGGGCCGAGCGGCTCCATTGCACCCCCCGACCCGGTAACCCGGCCCGAGAGTGCAACGGACGCCCGGGCAAGCCGGAGAGTCACTGATAGGGCCGTCTAACCCGCGGCCGTCCCCAGTCCCTGCGGTGTCTGTCCCGCGAACTGCGTCTTGTACAGAGAGGCGTAGACGCCGCCCTCCCGAAGCAGCTCCTCATGGGTGCCCCTCTGAGCCACCCGGCCCCCGTCGAGCACGAGGATCTGATCCGCCGCGCGGATGGTGGACAGGCGGTGGGCGATCACAATCGAGGTCCGGCCCTCGAGCGCAATCGCCAGCGCGCGCTGGATGTGAGCTTCGCTCTGGTAGTCGAGGTGGGCGGTCGCCTCGTCGAGGATGACGATCGCCGGAGCCTTCAACAGGACGCGCGCAATTGCGATCCGTTGCTTTTCTCCACCAGACATCCGGTAGCCGCGTTCGCCGACGACCGTGTCGTATCCGTCGGGAAGAGCGGCAATGAGGTCGTGAATGCGCGCCGAACGACAAGCGTGGACGATCTCGTCGTGGGTGGCCCCCATCCGTGCGTAGCGCAGGTTCGCCGCGATGGTGTCGTGAAACAAATGAGCGTCCTGACTTACCACCGCGATCGAACCGGCAAGCGATTGCAGCTTCAGCTTGCGGAGGTCACGTCCGTCGACGCGAATGGCGCCGGAGGTGACGTCGTAGAGGCGCGCTATCAGGTGCGAGAGGGTCGTCTTGCCTGCCCCGGAGGGCCCGACCAGCGCGGTCATGGTGCCGGGCTCGGCCACCAGCGATACGCCCCGCAGCACCCAGTCGGACGCCTCGGCCCCTGCCCCCGCCAAACCCTCCGACTCGAGCGAGGCGACCGTGTAGCCGGCTGCGGCGGGATAACGGAACCAGACGTCATCGACTTCAATCCGTCCGCGGGGCGTCTCTAGGGCGACCGCATCGGGCGCGTCGGAGATGGCGAGCGGAGTGTCGAGGACCTCGAAGACGCGCTCGAAGGAGACCAGCGCGCTGAGTATGTCGACCCGGGTCGTGCTGAGGGCGCTGATCGGGCTGTAGAGCTGCTGCAGGTAGGCGGCAAAGGCTACGACGGTCCCGACGGAGAGAGTGCCCAACACGACCGCGCGGCCCCCGAAGAGGTACAGGCCGGCGGTTCCTGCGGCTGCTATCGCCGTCAACGCCCCCGCGAAGGTGAGCGAAACGAGTGACCGCCTGATGCCGGCGTCGCGCACCTCACCGGCGCGAAGGGAGAACTGGCGCGCCTCGTCGTCGGGGCGGCCGAAGAGCTTCACCAGCAGTGCACCGGAAACGTTGAAGCGCTCGGTCATGACCGCGTTCATGCGCGCGTTCATCTCCATCTGCCGGCGGGCTATCTTCTGCACCACGCGACCAACCCGTTGCGATACCAGCAGATACACGGGCACGAGCGCCAGCGCAAACAAGGTAATGCGCCAATCGAGATACAGCATCGTGGCCAGCGTGAAGGCGACGCCCATGGTGCTGGAAACCGTGGTGCTGAGTGTGGACGTGACGGCTTGCTGTGCACCCACGACATCGTTGTTCAGACGGCTGATCAAAGCACCCGTCTGAGTGCGGGTGAAGAACGCGATCGGCATACGCTGAACGTGATCGTAGAGGGCTGAACGGAGGTCGTAGATGAGACCTTCCCCCACGCGCACCGCCATCATGCCGCCCAGCAGCGAAAGCCCCGCAGAGCCCAGTGAAAGCAACAGCGCGGCGACGGCAAGCGCGGTGACGGCTCCCAGGCTCTCCGAAGGGATGGCGTTGTCGATGAGCGCCCGGAAAACCAACGGTGGCAGGACGGCGATCGCCGAAGAGAACGCGACCACCGCAAGATAGAGATACACCTGGGTGTGATACCGGCCGACGAACTTCCACACGCGCAGCATCACGGCGCGGTCGAGCTTTGCGCCTTTTAGCCTTTCGAGGTCACGTCCGTGGTACATCATCTGGTTTCTCCTAATGTTTCGTCGCGCACGAAACGCCTCGAAAGCGGGGACGGCGGGCACCAGGCGCGGCTTCGGTTACACCCTCGGTCAACAAGGCAGGTGAAGGCGGCATTCCGGCGGCCCTGCACGCCGCCCGGGCAGGGATCAGCCCCGGTTCGCGGTGAGATGGCGGGTATGCGGCTGCAAAGGGGTGCCGTCGACGGCGCAATGGTGCCGGCGCGCCGGGCGCTCCGCAGGAAGCACGTCGTTGCGGATCGTGAACCATGCAAGGACCCCGCCGGCGAACGCAAGCGCGGCGGAGATGAGCATGGCCACGCGGAATCCTGGAGCAAAAGCGGCTGGGTTCTGATAGTCGCTCCCAGTGAGGCCGGCGGCCACCGGCAGAGCCGCGACGGCCAGCAGCCCTGCGACCCGAGCTACCGCGTTGTTTATGCCGGACGCGACGCCGGCATGGCGGTCGTCCGCCGATGCCAGCACCGTCGCGGTCAGGGGCGCCACGGTCAATGACAGACCGAGCCCGAAAATCACGACTGAGAGGAGCACCCCGGTGAGATAAGCGCTGCCGGCCGAAATAGTCGACATCAGCACAAGGCCGGCGGCCATTCCTACAGGCCCTGCGGCCATGGGCAACCGCGGGCCGGCTCGCGCCCCGAGCTCACCGGCTCGCGCCGAAAGCATCAGCATCAGCCCTGTGACCGGGAGGCTGGCAAGCCCCGCCTCCAACGGCGAGTAACCGAGCACTTGCTGGAGCTGCACGGTGAGCAGGAAGAAGACGCCGCCTAGCGACGCATAGACGACGAAAGTGACCAGGTTTGCGCTGGTGAACTGGTGCGACGAGAAGATGTCGAGTGGGATCATCGGGTGACTTCCGCGCCGTTCGACCAGCACGAAAGCGATGAAGCCCCCCGCTCCAATCACCGCGGCCAGGAGCACCAAGGGCGAACTTACACCGCGTTCAGGCGCCTCGATGAGCGCGAACGTCAGGCCGGCCAGTCCTGCCCCGATCGCAGCCGCACCCATGATGTCGGGGCGGCGGGAGCTAGTCGGATCGTGGGTTTCGGGGACGTGCCGGACGCTGACAAGTATCACGATCGCTGCAAGAGGCACGTTGAGCCAGAAGATGAATCGCCACGACAGCGCATCGATCAGATAACCGCCGAGGAAGGGCCCGATTGCGGCCGAGATGCCGCTCAGCCCCGACCACGCACCCACCGCTCTGGCACGATCTTCGGGGTGGAACGACGCCTGGAGGATTGCGAGGCTGGCCGGTGTGAGCAGCGCTCCGCCGACACCCTGCAAGATGCGGGCTGCTATCAGCATCTCGAGGTTGAGTGCCATGCCGCAGAGAAGAGAGGCCGCCGTGAACCACACGACGCCGACGATGAAAAACCGCCGGCGTCCGTAGCGGTCGCCCAAGGCGCCCCCGGTGAGGATCAAAGCCGACAGGGTCAGCAGATAGCCGTTGAGCGTCCATTGCAGGCCCGAGAGCCCTGCGTTCATTTCGCGGCCGAGAACGGGCAGGGCAACGTTCACGACAGTCGCGTCCAAGGACGCAACTGCCGATCCGAGGATCGAGGCGAGCAGCACCCAGCGTCCGCCTGCCGAGTCGTAACGTACGAAGCTGTGCCCCTCGGCCAGCGTGTCTCGAGGTGGCGGCTGATCCCGAGTCGGTGCCCCGTCCGGCGAGGACACTTCCCATTTGGCCCGAGCGTCTACTCGGCGTCGGGGACCGGCTGGGGCGGTGGGGGACCGATGTAACGGGCGCTCGGGCGGATCAACCGGTTGTCGGCTGCCTGTTCGATAATGTTCGCGCACCAGCCGATGGTTCGGCTCGAGGCAAACGTCGGTGTGAACATGGTGCGCGGGATGCCGCACGAGTTCATCACCACTCCTGAGTAGAACTCCACGTTGGTTCGGAGCTTGCGTCCCGGTTTCAACTCTTCGAGAACCTTTACAACCGTGTCTTCGATCTTGCGCGCGAACTCGAACTGTTGTCCGCCCAGTTCGGCGGCGACATCCCGGAGCATCAGCGAGCGAGGGTCGTCGGTCTTGTAGACGCGGTGCCCGAATCCCATGATCCGCTGGCCGTGCTCCACCGCGTTACGGATCCACGGCTCAGCGTTGTCCGGCTCACCTATCGCGTCGAGCATGTCGAGGGCGCGGCTGGGAGCGCCCCCATGGAGCGGGCCGGACAGAGCGCCGATTGCTCCGACCACGGAGGCGCCCAGATCGGCGCCGGTCGAGGTTATGACCCGGGCGGTGAAGGTGGACGAGTTGAAACCGTGGTCGATAGTGGAGATGAGATATTTCTCGATCGCCCGGGCGAACTTCGGGTCGGGCTCCTCCCCGGTGAGCATGTAGAGGTAGTTGGCGGCGTAGGGGAGCTCGGGGTGAGGCGCCACGGGCTCGTGGCCTTCGCTCAGGCGGTAGAGCGAGGTCACGAGGGTGGGAACCAGCGCGCAGGTGCGCATCGCCTCAGCGCGCAGCTCGTCCGGTTCGAGGTCGAGAGACGGCCGGAAGTCGAGTGCGTAGGTCGTTGCCGAAAGCGCGGTTCGGAGCGCGTCCAGGGGAATGAAATGGTCGCCCGCCCGCGCTATCGCGGGGAGCAGATCGACCATCGCGCCCGGAAGTTCGCGGAGCGGGGCGATCTCCTCGATCCATTCGTCGTGTTGGTCTGGGGTGGGAAGCTCGCCGTGAAAGAGCAGAAACCAGGCATCCTCCAGGGTCCTTTTGACCGCGACGTCGACGGCGGAATACTGCCTGTAGTGATAGAAGCCCTCTTCACCGCGCACGTCGCCGATCTCGGTGGTCGCTACCACCACCCCCTCGAGGCCTTTGGGGGCGTCGTTTTCGGAGCCGTCAGAACCTGAGTTGCCGGATTGCTGGGTCTGAGTTTCGGGCATCGCGCTGAATCCTCCCAATGTGCTCGATCTTCAAGTAACCCGCCGTGCTGTCGGCCTCGTTGTCGACCCGGGCACCGTTAGTATGTCGCGCCCGAAGGCACTCGCTCCGCGGGGGGATTTCACTGCCCCGGGGAGCCCGGATGTGCCATAATCCCATCCAGGTAAGTACGCACCGGTAATTACCTGTGAAGAAATGCGAACATATGTTCGCCCTTTGCTGTTTAAATGTCACAGCACCTCTTTAGAGTCTTCGACATTGACAAGACCGATTGGAACCGGGCCTCGGGCTCGGGTTAGCTCGGGAGGACTAAGTGGCGAACATCAGGGACAACGGCGTAAACGGCGTAAGGGACCACAGTCGCAATCTGACCGGACGCGATGCCGTCCTGGACATGGCCTTGGCCCAGATCGAAAAACAGCACGGCAAGGGATCGATCATGCGCCTGGGCGACGATGGGTCGAGGCTCAACGTCGAGGTCGTCCCCACCGGGTCGCTTGCCCTCGACCTTGCGCTGGGGGTAGGGGGCCTGCCGCGGGGCCGGATCGTCGAGATCTTCGGGCCGGAGGGTTCGGGGAAGACGACGGTCAGCCTGCATGTGGTCGCCGAGGCCCAGAAGATGGGCGGGCTGGTCGCCTTCATCGATGCGGAGCATGCCCTCGACCCCTCCTATTCAAAGGCGTTGGGAGTAAACATCGACGATCTGCTGGTATCCCAGCCGGACACCGGCGAGCAGGCGCTCGAGATTGCCGACACGCTGGTGCGCTCGGGCGCCCTCGATGTGATCGTCATCGACTCGGTGGCGGCGCTGGTGCCACGCGCCGAGATCGAAGGCGAGATGGGCGACACCCACGTCGGCCTCCAGGCGCGCCTGATGTCGCAGGCGCTTCGAAAGCTGGCCGGAAATGTGAACCGCTCGAAGACGATTCTCGTGTTCATCAACCAGATCCGAGAGAAGATCGGGGTGATGTTCGGGTCCAACGAGACCACCCCGGGCGGGCGGGCCCTGAAGTTCTACTCGTCGGTGAGACTCGATGTCCGCCGTATCGACTCACTCAAGGACGGCGCCGAGATCGTCGGCTCACGCGTGCGGGTCAAGGTAGTCAAGAACAAGGTCAGCGCGCCGTTCCGGAAGGCCGAGTTCGACATTCAGTACGGCTATGGCATCTCCAAGGAGGGAAGCCTGTTGGATGTCGCCATCGACCATGGGTTCGTGAGGAAGTCCGGGGCGTGGTTCATCTACGGCGACGACCAGCTGGGCCAGGGCCGGGAGAACGCCAAGTCCTTCCTTGCGGAAAATCCCGATATCGCAACCGAGATAGAGCTGAAGGTCAAGGAGAAGCTCGGGTTGATCGACTCAGAGGAGGACGACTTGCCGGGTATCGACGCAGCTCCCGCCAAACCGACTTCTTAGCCCCACACGTGGCGATTCGACCCGGCGCGCCTGCGCCTTCGGAGGAGGGCGGTTTGAGCGAGGCGATGCATCGAGCGGGCAAGCTCCTCGAAAGGAGAGCCCGTTCGGAATTCGAGCTCAGGGAGCGCTTGATCGTGGCCGGACTCGACCGACCGGTCGTCGATCGGGCCATCGAGCGCCTTACCGCGATCCGCCTGCTCGACGACCACGCTTTCGCTCTTCAGTGGGTCACCGACCGGTCCGCCCGTAAAGGGTTGGCGCCGGCGGCCCTGGCGGCCGAGCTCGAGGCAAAAGGAGTGTCCCGGGAGGTGGCCGAGGCGGCGCTGGCGGAGGCCGCGGTGGACGAGGAGGTCCAGGCGCGCGCGGTGGCCGTGCGCCTGTCGCGGAAGGTGGCGGCGCGCCCGGCGACCACCCAGGCCACCCGGCTTCGCGACATGCTGATGCGCCGAGGGTTCTCGCCGGAGGCGGCGTTGGCGGGCGTGCGTGCCGTGCTGCCGCCCGACGGCTGGGATTAGTTGGCTGACGCCCATTCCGGGCCGGCGTGCTCGGGGGCCGGTGGGTCCGGGTTGAGTTCGATGTGCGAAATGGGGCACGGCTTGAGGGTCGAGGGTCGTACCATGGAGGCCGGCACATCAATCAACCACCCGAAACGGTACAGATGAGATCCAGAGCGACCCAATTGATTCAGCCGTCCCGGCTCACATCGGAGCGCCGGTCTCGGCGACACCCGACGAACAATGTGGCCTTACAGCCCGCCGCCCTCGAGGGGCCGTCGGTGGACACGCTGCGAGTCGCTCTGTCTTGCCTGTACTGCGCCCTCGTGCGGCAATCCGCCGTCGCGTCGGCCGGTGGAGTTACGGAAAGGAGCGAGAGATGGAGATCGTGCTTGGTCTCGTCCTCGGCCTCCTCGCCGGAATCGG
>JALZIQ010000030.1 GCA_030860205.1 Actinomycetota bacterium
AGACGGCCGAGCCCGAGCGGCGGTGCTGCAGACGATCAATGGGATCGCCGCCGGGCTACAGACGACAGGGTAATCCACCTCCTTTGCATACCCGTCACGCGTCACGAGCGACGCCGAATCCTGTCAAACAGTGCCGTCCGGGCGCGAGGAACCTCGGTAATGGGCATGGACGTACTTCGGTTCAGTAGCCTTGTGGGGGCGCGTGATCCGTCATGAGCGGGGTTACCGCTCCCAGTTCGCCTATCCCTTGAGCCTAGGAACACGCCCGAGTCTTTGGGATGCGCCCTGGTGTGGAACCTGCTACGACGACGACAAAGCTCTGCTCGAGTTGCGCGAACTGGAGATCCTAAGAAAAGCTCCTTGACGCCTACGGTGCGCACTCGACACCGATTCGATCCCGGTCCAACTTCGTTGGGAGCTGTGAAATATCTGAGCCTTTGCTGCGTCGAGCGGCGCCTGGCTGAGTTGCCCACGGGGTCGCCAAACCCGAATGTCCTGTCTGCCGACTAAACGGGCATTGACCAACCACTTTCAGACTAACTAAGACAACTTGGCCAGCGCGGCACCCTGATCAACAGCTGGGTGTCAGAGCTTGGGTCAGGCGAAGTCCCCGCTCGAGGCGTCTGTTGAGCTGCTGCCGAATTGGGAGGGGTTCTCGGCATCGACGGCGGCAAGGTGATCTGTGGCCGGGGGTCAAACGCTGTCTACTCATCGAAGTCGATCATTCGATCCAGGACAACGTGCACGCGCTCGTGGTTGAGGGCCCTGCCTCCTCTGCTCCGTCTCACGCGCACCTAAAACTGCCGCCCACCCTCTTGGCGGGCTGGCAGTCCTTGAAATGGCTTCGTATCCTGCTCGGCTACCAGTGAATGCTTCGAAGGTGGCAGACAACCTTTGGGTGGAGCATCGTGAACGACTGAAATGCCAGGGTCGGCGTGCCCACGATTGGACTTCACGACGGATGGGCCAACCCAAAGCGTCCGTGGGGTATTGTGGCGAGGGGTGAAACTGAGTTTACTGGACTTCGGGGTGAGGGCGACGGTCCTCGAGTCGAGATGGACGCGAAGGATCCGAAGGAGGAAAAGATGACAAAACCCACGATCGACGAGCTACGTGAGCAGGTGCGCGGCGACGTCATCATGCCCGACGACAGCGCCTATGACGAAGCTCGAAGGGTCAACAATGCGATGATCGACAAACGCCCGCAAGTCGTCGTGCGCACAAGGGACGTGGGCGATGTCAAGTCAACGGTAGCCTTCGCCCGCGAGCACGAGCTTGATCTCTCGGTCCGGGGTGGCGGTCACAGTGTGCCGGGCTTTGGCACCTGCGATGACGGCGTCGTAATCGACCTGTCGTCCATGAGAGGAGTCCGGGTCGATCCAGCGACCACGACCGCGCGGGCCGAGGGTGGCGCCACGTGGGGGGACTTCAATCACGCCACGCACGCGTTCGGGCTTTCCACTACGGGGGGCATCATCTCGACCACCGGGATCGGGGGACTCACGCTTGGCGGCGGCATCGGTTATCTGGCGCGCGGATTCGGTCTTTCGTGTGACAACCTGGTGTCCTGCGACGTCGTCACCGCCGATGGGAGCTTCCTGACGGCGAGCGAAAAAGAGAACGACGACCTCTTCTGGGCGCTTCGAGGGGGCGGAGGCAACTTCGGCGTCGTCACTTCTCTTGAGTACAAGCTTCACCCCGTCAAGAACATCTACGGCGGGCCCATGTTCTACGAACTGGACCGGGCGCGTGATGTCCTGCGGTTTTTCGGCGAGTTTATAGCCGACGCGCCCGAGGAGTTTGGCGGATTCCCGGCCTTCCAGATCGCTCCGCCACTCCCGTTTATCCCTGAGGATCGTCACGGCGACACTTTCATCGCGATTGTCGCCTGCTGGGCCGGTCCCACCGAAGAAGGCGAGAATGCTCTTGAAGCGCTGCACGATTTCGCGCCGGTCGTCGCCGAGCACGTCGGAGAGATGCCTTATCCGGCGCTCAACGCGGCCTTCGACGGGCTCGTTCCGCCGGGGCTCCAGCACTACTGGAAGGCGAACTTCGTGCGAGAGCTCACCGACGAGATGATCGAGGCGCACGTCGAGCATGGACCGAAGGTGCCGGTCGTGAACTCGACAGTCCACATCTATCCCATCAACGGTGCCTGCCATCGCGTCGGGCCGGACGACACGGCTTTCGGCCACCGTGACGCCAACTTCGCGACGGTCATCGCCGGCATGTGGCCGGACCCCGCCGATAACGACAAAAACATCGCGTGGGTCCGTGACTACTATGCCGCGACCGCTCCGTATTCGGAGGAGGGCGGTTACACCAATTTCGCCGCCTCCGACGACCAAGGCCGCGTCGCTGCCAACTTCGGGGTGGGATACGAAAGGCTCGTGGAGGTCAAGCGAAAGTACGATCCCGCCAACCTCTTCCACATGAACCAGAACATCGAACCTTAGGGTGTCCTGTCACCGAGATGTGGCGGCGCATTTTTCTCTTCGACGTATCCAACCTCAAGGCTCGGTTCGCGGCCGCCGTCGGATCGTCGGGGACGAAAGCGCTGCTCGACACGGACAGCCCATACACGACCATCCCGATGGTTCCGGAGGTCGTCCGGCTCGGTGAGCCGCCCACCTCGCTGATCGAGGTGCTGCCCGCGGTCAACCGGCCCCTCGTCTACCGGTACATGCGCCAGACCACGCGGACCAATACGTGCCCTCGTGCTCTACCTCGCCTACAACATCGCAGCCACGGTAACTAGCGTGCCCGCGGGCAGACTGAGCGACGCAGTCGGTCCGGTCAGGATGCTGGGCTTGAGGGTCGCCGCCTTCCTGTTCGCTTACATCGTCTTTGCGGTGGTCGGCACCAGTCTGGCGCTGTTTGCGGTGGCCTTTGTGTTCGCCGGGGTCGGGATTGGTTGCGTCGAGACTGCTGAGCACTCAGCCGTGGCGACGCTGGCTCCTGCATGCGTTCGTGGATCGGCGTTTGGCGCTCTCGCCGCCGTGCAGAGTTTCGGCAACCTCGCTGCGAGCAGCATCGCTGGCGTCATCTGGACAGCAATCTCGGCAACGGCAGCGTTCGCCTACATCGGCGTTTGGATGGCTGTGGCGCTGGCGCTTTTCGTCGGCATCACGCTTGTCGCCCGGCGCTGACGAGGCCCCCTGGATACAAATCCCGCTCGGCACCGGGTGGAGGCTCAGGTTCACCCTTACGAGGCTCCTGACCAGAGCCTGCAGACGCGTCCGATTAGACGCTGGCCCGTTCAGGCACCGGCCAATTCACCAGCAACACTCCGCCGATCACGGCCCCAAAGCTCACCAGAAACAACGGCGTGGCGCGCTCCGACAACAGCAGCACCCCGAGTACGGCTGCGACGATGGGATTCAGGTTGATGTAAACGGTCACCTGCGTCGGCGACAATCTCGCCAGTGCCGCAGTCCACAACCCGAAGGCGAACGCCCCCCCGGGAATGCCGAGGAAAAGCACTACACGAGTGAGTGATGAATCGAGCTGCCGGAGCTCCGTGATGAGGCCTTCCACAATCGCGATAGGTACCAGCACGATCGTTCCGATCAACATGGCATAAGAAACCAGCGTAAGCGCGTGCTGACGGCTCAGGGCGCGCTTTGCCAAAATTCCGTAGAGCGCGCCCAGGAAAGCTGTAAGAAGCACCAGAGCATCTCCCAACAACGCACGACCATCGCCCTCGAGGGTGAGGCCTCTTTCGGCCATGGCGACCAGGACGCCGCACAGGCTGAGGCCGACTCCAATCACCTGACGAGCCACAAGCTGTTCCCCGGTGAGCCGACCAGCCAACAGCATGCTCCATACCGGCATGGTCGCAAGCATCAATGCACCGCGTGATGCCTCGGTGAACTGCAGGCCGGCGTTGAAGCTGAGGGGAAACAGAGAGAAGAAGATTGCGCCAAGAAAAGCCGCAACTCGAAGGCTCCGGAAGTCGATCCGCAGGAGCTCTGGTCTAATCAAGGCGGTTCCACCGAGAAGTATCGCGGCGCCCAGTCCGAAGCGGAAGACCGCAAGGGTTGTGGGCGGGATGTCACGGACTGCCAAGCGCACGGCCACGACCGATGCGCCGAACAGTATGGCCGCCACAACGGCGCCGACATTTGCCCAGAGATCGGGGCCGCCCACTGCACCTGTACCGTAAACCGACTGCTTCACATGGCCTTCTTCCCATGGTCGGTGCGAAGAGATGACTGGGCACCGGAGACTACGGCATCTCCCCATTCGGTGACCGCGGTTGCGAGCCGCAACCACAAGGGTCCCGGTCACGGGGCTCCTTCATGAGCTAGAAAACTAGTGAATGCACACGATCGTCACTGGGGCGGGAACGAGAAGCAAGCACGCTTGACGGAGGGACGAGGGATCGGCTGCGATCCCTCGTCCCTTCCGACCAGCAGGCGCGCCCTAGGCATTCTGTGTCAATGTGACGTCACCTTGCTCGGTCTCGCACAACGTGCGCGTTGCTCCGCTGCGGTCAACTGCCTGCCCCAGCACAGCGACGGGGCCGACCTTGACTCCGCAGACGTTCGCAGCCACCTGCGCCGCGACGCCGATGTTCACGTCCTCCAAGATCGTCACGTCTCCGACGTTGACGTTGACAAGTCCATCCTGTGTCGTTTGTGCGCTCGCCGCCGGCACCGCGCTCCCAAACAGAAGCCCGGTCGACACTACCGTTAGGAGAAGCCTTTTGGTCCGTATAATGATTTTCACCTCCCCTCGTCCCTACTAGCCGTGGGTGTACGAGGGGGGGTACCCAACTATCGGGCGGAAAAACACGAATTGCCGATTGTCCTTTTCAGATCAGGTCACTGCGAGGGGCTTTTCGAGCCGGGGCCCAGCTCTGCAGCAATGCATGACCCAGTACCGCCCCCAGCGTGTTGAGCAGCAGATCGTCTACAGAGGTCGTGCGCCCGGACACGAAGAGCAGCTGCGCTCCCTCCACGCAGGCCGTCAAGGCGAAGCCCACCAGGGCGGTCTTTTTCAGGGACAGGCCGCGCATATTGAGCGCTGCCCCGAAGGGCATGAAGAGCAGCACGTTGGCGACCGCTGCCAGCAACACTGTCTCGTTGACCGGTGACGTGAGTGCGTCGACGATGTCGCGGAGAGGGATTAGCTGAATGTCGTTGTCCTCGCTGCTTGGATTCAGCGTGAGGGCCACGATTCCGGCCACCGAGGCAAGGAGGGCGATGTTCGCCCAAACAGGTCGAGAGGCTAACCCCCCGCGCCCCCTTCGTCCGGCCATTCCAACTACGAGCGCGAGGGCAGCAGCGAGAGTGAGGGCGAGCGGAACGGAGAAGCCGAGGGAGGACACAGTCTATTGTGGCGGCAACCTCCGCATAGGTTTACGGCAACATCCGCATATGAACAACTCTACGAGACCAGGACCAGCCGGGGCCGTTCGTTTCTTGTCACTTCGAGCTCATCTATCACATACATGACTGCGAACCCGAAAGCGAACCCTGAAAGGTAGGCGAATAGCTGTTTCATACGAGGTGTTCCACCTCCCCGTCCTCCTCGAGCACAAGGGTCTCCCAGCACGACCGGCAGAGGCCGTCGTAGTTGTTGGTGGGAGTGATGGCATTTGGGCACATCTGGCAGACCCACTTGCCCCGATCCGAGTCTCGCTCGATCATCCCTGCAAAGCCTAGGGCCGGCTCCTTGCTGTTGCCCGGTTCTACGGCAAGCTTTTCGCGGTCCGAGGATGTGGCTCTCGTCTACGATCCCTGTAAAGAGGAGGCTCCTTCCGGCTTGAGCTCGGCTAGGCTTGGAAGCTCTTTACAGACAATGACCAGCCCAAATGGCGGTATCCGGCGTCGCCGGCGCCGGCCGGGAATCCGCACTTGTAAACCCTTGCTCTGGGTCGGGTCTCCCCCCGTCCGCCCCCCGGCATTGTGGGTGCAAGGTCGAGTCCGTCACTCGTCCTGAACCTCCACTCTCTCCAGTACCACCTCAGTCGTCGGACGGTCCGACCGGTCGGTTTCGCGGGCTGCGATCGCCTCGACGACTTCCATGCCATCGATTACCTCACCGAAGATCGTGTGCCTGCCGTTTAGATGTTGGGGCGACCCGACCGTGATGAAGAATTGTGAGCCGTTTGTGCCCGGGCCTGCATTGGCCATGGCCAACAGACCCGGCCTGTCGAAACTGGGCCCGTCGGGCGGGACCTCGTCCACGAATTCGTATCCGGGACCCCCCCGTCCGGTGCCCTCCGGGTCGCCGCCCTGGATCATGAAGCCCCCGATCACGCGATGGAACACCGTGGCGTTGTAGAGGGGATCGGACTTGCGCCGGCCGTCGCGCGGATCGTTCCATTCGCGATTACCCGTTGCCAGGTCTACGAAATTTGCCACGGTGATCGGCGCGTGCTCGGGCATCAACCGCACCTTGAAGCTACCCTCCGAAGTCCTGAAAGTCGCCTGTTTCGCCATGGGGATCCTCCACTGATGAGACAAAGAGACCGACCCATTCTCACCTCCAATTCGATCTCTTGAGGATGTTGATGGAGGCGGGAAGGGTCGTCCGACGTGAGGAGATCATCGATGAGGTCTGGGATCCCAATTGGTGGGGCCCGACCAAGACATTCGACGTCCACATCAGCTCCCTCCGGAAGAAACTCGGGGACGACCCGGCGGCTCCCCGCTACATCCATACTTCGCGCGGGGTCGGGTTTCGCTTCGCATCCGTGGCAGAGCTTGGCCAATGACCCTCAGGGCGCGACTCGTCCTCTCCGCCGCCTATCTGCTGGTCGCAGTCGTCGTGGCCCTTGAGGTTCCGCTATGGCTGAACATAGAGAGGCGAGCCACTGCTGAGTTCGAGTCGGGGGTGCTCGGCAATGCCGCGATCCTCGCTTCCCGGATCTCAGACCTCGTCGCCGAACGCTCCACCCGGTCCGGAAACAGTCCCGAGTTGACCAGGGTCGTTGCCTCAACTGCCCGCATATTGAGCGCGCGGGTGCTCTTGACGCCGACGTCATCCGAGAGGGGAGCTGCAGCGGTCGGAGCGACTGGAGCTGAAGCTCAGCCCCGAGGACGGCAGAATCGAAGTCGAGTACGAGGTCGATCAGAACCGCGTCGGGGACACCTGGAAGATCAGGTTGAAGCATGACGGGAAGCGCTTCTTCCGCGGCAAGCGCATGACCAAGGGGCCCAGCGGCTCGTTCGAGGTAAGGCGGGTCGAACCCAACCACCGGGGCAAGGACCGCTTCAGGGCGAGGGCCGTCAACCTCCGCACCGATGAAGTGTGCCGGGGACGCGCCCGCTTCTAACCCGCACCAAAGGTCGCGCCGGGTAGGCCGCGTGGTCTGCCCGGCGCTTTGCGGCGTGTCTCTCAACGAGACAGGTTTCGGAAGTGCTCCAGGATGTGCGGGGTCACGTCAACGGTCGAGGGGCGCGTCGGAGGTTGGCCGAGCGTGGAGAGGAACGGGATCACCGAATCCTGCACATGCAAAGACGCATGATCGCCGCCTCCCCGGTGGTCGCCACCTCCTAGGTCTTTGATGTCCCACGTCAACTTCGGCGTGACAACGATGTCACCGGCGCGGTCCAGGTCGAGCACCGACTTGATGCGCCACATGGCAAGTGGATACTCCGGCGTGCGGACTGCTCCATCCTCGATCACACCGTCAACGACGCCGAGATCACCGCTGACACTCCAGCGGTTGCCGCGCTCGTCTCTTACTCCCCCTTTTTCAAGCTGCGAGAATCTCATCTCGCCCCGCTCGCCGCGCACGACGTAAGCGTCGCGGTCGCGCCAGATGAGTTGATCGAGCCCGCCGACGTCTTGGAGCGTCTCGATGACACGAGCCCAGAGCTTGGCCTTGTGCTGAGGGTTCACGTAGACGAAGCCGACGCGACCGTTGCCGGCGGCAGCGACGTCGCGGCCTTCAAGGGGCTCGCGCCCGTGGTGCGGCAGTACCTGATTGAAGTCGTCAAACACGTCGTGCAGATCGATGATGTGATCTTTGGCGTCTGAAATCGGGCTCTGTGAATGGTCGGCTGTGACAACGAAACCAACCTCTTGAAGCGTTGCTTCCCAGGAGCCGTGGGTGTCGAGCACATGGGCGATGTTCTTGTCCGCGTCTTCGAGATTGTCGACTTGCGAAGCAGGCCCGCGTTGGTGTGAATGGTGATCGTTTTCGTGCAGATAGAAGAGAATCATGTCGGCAGCCCGTTTCTTCAGAAGATCGTGCGTGACGCAGGCGGCGTAGGAGTCGGCAGCTTTCATCCGTTTGATTGGCCCGCCCCTCTTCGTGTGCATCTTGCGGCAGGCTTTGGACGGACCGCTCACCACGTCGGCAATGTAGAGCTCCTTGGGCCCCCGGACCGTGTCGGGTAGGCCTTTCCGGAACAGAAGGCGCTCGATGGGGTCGGGCCTCAACCGATGCTCGTGCGGCCCTCGGAAGACCATGAAGTTAATTGAGGCCGAAACCAATCCCATGTCGTGCAACTGCTCGTGCACGGTCGCGACGTCCGGACTGAGGTGCCGGGCGTTGAGGAATCCCAGCCAATTCCGGATGATTTCGGTCTCGCCCTCGATGATTGCCGAACGGGGGCTTTGTCCGTAGTTGACGAACCTGCCTGCCCTGCGGTCGTACCAGCACATCCCCGGAATGCCGTGGCGCGCCGGGACTTCACCGGTGACCAAGGAGGCGGTTGCCGCCGGCGTGATCGTAGGGAAGACGGCGATCGAATCGCGTACATAGCTGCCGTTCTGACGGATGAAGTTCAGCGCCGGGGCGCGTCCCGACTCACATGCCTGCTCGAAGGCATCGCTGCCCATCCCGTCGATGACTATGTAGACGACATGCTGCTGGTTCATCGATAGTCGGTCCTCCCGTGTTCGTCCAGGCCGGTGTGAGCTTAAGGGGGCGCCACACGCTGGGCCAGCCCCGGATAGTGACGAACCAGTCCGCGGCGGTCGAACTCGATCTCGGCCTCGAACGAGCCACTCTCAAAACCAAGCCATACACCGGCTCCGTCCTGACGGACGAAGCTGTAGCGCTGGGGGGAAGGCTGAACGGACAGGTCGGGCACCGACACCAAGGCGGCCGTGAGATCGAACCCCTCGCCCGGACCCTCCAGCATGTTGCTCCGCAGGACCGGCATCGTGTTCGTCAGAGGACACTCGCCCAGATCGCAGTCCACGGCTCTATCGAGTGACGATGTGTCTCCGCCCGGCGGGGAAGCGTCGAGGCCGCCCTCCGACTTGGTCGTGCAGCTCCAGACGCCGTCGCCGGATCTCTCGAGGTACAGAAATCGCCACCAGCCGGCGCCCGACGTCTGGACCCGAAGCTGGGAGGTGATCCAGCCGGAGGTCGTGCGGAGGCCGTAGTTCAGCCGGTAGGGAACCGGCGCCGCCCGAATCGCCACCCCCCTGGCGTTCAGGCGGTCGGCGTGCATCGTCACCTCGGCAAACTCCGCGCCGAAGCTGCCTTTCTGGGACCAGATGAGATCTGCGACGTGCGCCGAGTCCTTCAGTTTTCCCCCTTTCGGCCATCCTGCGGGAGACAATCCTCCTATGGATACCGCCACGGTAGAAATCGGAGGGCAAACCGCGCGCCTCCTGGACGCCGGAAGCGGCCATCCCGTGGTGATACTGCACGGCTGGGGTGGCCGAATCGAGTCCATGGCGCCCGTCGTTACCTGTTTGAGCCGTGACTTCCGTGTCCTGGCGCCCGACCTTCCCGGATTCGGCGAGTCCCCGATTCCCGAGGGGGTGTGGGGGACGCCGGAATATGCCGCCTGGGTGGGCGGGGTCGTACGCAGCAGGGACATCGGGCGGGCGCATTTCGTCGGTCATTCCTTCGGGGCCAAGACGTCCCTCCAGATTGCCGCGACGCAGCCGGAGCTGGTCGAAAAGCTGGTGGCGGTGGGTTCCCCAGGGCTGAGAACACCGCCTTCAACCGCGGCCCGCGCCAAACGCGCCCTGTCCAAGGCGGCCAAGGCGGCCGGTGCATTCGGGCCACCCGGCCGGGTCTTCCAAGAGGCGGTCTTCAAGAAGGTCGCCTCCAGGGACTACCGGGACGCCGGCGAGCTTCGCCCCATCTTCGTAAAGGTTGTAAACGAAGACCTCTCGGATCTCCTGCCGCGGATCTTGGCGCCGACGCTGCTGGTATGGGGGGCGCAGGAGGACGCCGTCCCGGTCGATCATGGGAGGAGGATGGCCAAGCTGATCCCCGACGCCGGGCTCGTGCTTTTCGAGGGCGCGGGCCACTTCGCCTACCTGGACGACTCCGACCGCTTCTGCCGCGTGGTCCGTCACTTCTTCGGCGCGCCGTAGGCGAATGGGACGATCCGACCCCTTCTTCGGCTACTCGTTCGTTCTGCGCACGATCCTGTTCGCGTTGATCCCGGCGTTCGCCCTGTGGCAGCTCGTCCGGCTGCGGCGCGCCCTGCATGTCTTCCAGCTCGAGGGCTACAAGCCCAATCGCTTCCTAGCCTGGTGCAGGGGGAACCCCCGGCGCGCCCTGTTCTTCTCGGGCGCACCGGCCAAGAAACCCCTGGTCATGACCGGCCGCGCCCGCCGTCTGCTCGTGGTGGCGGAGGTGCTGTCGGTCCTGGGGGTGTTGTTGCCGCCGGCTGCGGTGCACCTGATTGCCGGCGCTCCATGGGACATCCTCACCTGGGCCCTCGCCACGGCCCTGATGATCGCCGGGGCGCCCGCTGTGCTGGTGGCCGCCGATTGGCTCCTGAAACCGGTCCAGGGCGCGATCAACCGCCGCTATGGCGCCTCGGCGCGCCACAAGCTCGCGGATGCCTGTCCGATGATCGTCGGGGTGACGGGGTCCTACGGCAAGACCTCGACCAAGTTCGCCATCGAGCGCCTCATCGGCCCGCCGGGCAGCGCGCTCGCGACACCAGGCTCCTTCAACACCCCACTCGGAGTGTCCCGGACGATCAACGAGGATCTTCGGCCGCAACACCGTTTCTTCGTGGTCGAGATGGGCGCCTACGGCGAGGGTGAGATAGCCGAGCTGTGCCGGTTCGCGGGCCCGCGCATCGGCGTGCTTACCTCGATCGGCCCCGCTCATCTCGAGCGCTTCGGTTCGATGGAGGCGATCCGGCGCGCCAAGTACGAGATCGTCGCGTGTCTGCCGCCCGGCGGGGTGGCGGTCATGAACGTGGACGATCCCGAGGTGCGTGCGCTCGCAGACGCCACCGAGGGGAGCAGGGTGGTTCGCTATGGGCTGAATGACTCGGCGCACCCCGACGTGACCGCTCACGGCGTGGAGGTGACCGAGAGGGGCACGATCCTCACGGTGGCCGCCGGCGGGGAGGAGCTTCGGACCGAGACCCGGCTCCTCGGCGTCCATGCTCTCGGTCACATCCTGGCGGCGGTCGCCGTCGCCCTCGAGGCGGGGCGATCCTTGCCGGAGCTGGACGGACCCATCAGGTCGCTGCAGGCCGTCGAGCATCGCCTCCAGATGATCGATGGGGCCGGCGGAATCAAGGTGATAGATGACGCCTACAATTCCAACCCGGAGGGCGCCGCCGCTGCGCTCGAGGTGCTCGGGGCGATTCCGGGGGCCAGGAAGCTGGTGGTGACGCCGGGCATCGTCGAGCTCGGCCCCCTCCAACGCGAGGCCAACGAGCGATTCGGCGAGCAGGCGGCGAAGGTGGCCGACACGGTGATAGTGGTGGCGAGCCTCAACCGCGACGCGATCCTGTCGGGGGCGCGCCGGGCGGATGGAGCGAGAAAGCTGATCGCGGTGGATTCGCTCGCAGAGGCGATCGAGCAGCTGGAGCGGCTCCTCGGCCCCGGCGACGTCGTCCTGTTCGAGAACGACCTCCCCGACCAACTCGAGGGCTGAACCCCGGCTCCGCCCGTAGGAAGGGGAGAGACGGTGATTGTCGCGACCTCCCCGTACACTCGGCTCGATGACCAAGCTAACCGTGGGCGTTGTCTTCGGGGGGCGTTCGGTCGAGCACGATGTCTCGATCGTCACCGCCCACCAGGCTATGGCCGCCCTCCGACCGAACTTCGAGGTCGTCCCGATCTACGTGACCAGGGAGGGGCGATGGCTTACCTCACCGGCGCTGGACGACCTCGAGGTGCACCGGGGCGGACGCGCCTCCGAGGTCGGCGAGGACGCCTTCATCCCGACCCTGTCCGGCTTCCGAGGCTTGTTCGCGCCCGGGGGCCGCTTCAAGGGCGGTAAGAGGATGCCGCTCGATGTGGTCCTGCCTGCGATCCACGGCACCTTCGGTGAGGACGGGACCTTGCAGGGGCTGCTCGAGTTGGCCGACATCCCCTATGCGGGAGCCGGAGTCGTGGGTTCGGCGGTGGGGATGGACAAGGCCTTGATGAAGGGTGTTTTCAAAGAGGCCGGGCTCCCGGTTGTTCCACATGTCGTGATCGAGGCTTCGATGCTTGCCCGGGACGAGGCGTCGGCGGTCGATGTGATTGCCAGGGGGGTCGGGTATCCGGCATTCGTCAAGCCGGCGCGCGCCGGCTCGAGCGTCGGCATCGCAAAGGCGTCCGACGAGGCCTCGCTGCGTGCGGCCCTGGATGTGGCGCGCCGTTACGACCGGCGCATCGTGGTCGAGCGGGCGATGGAGGGCTGCTCGGAGATCAACTGTTCGGTCCTCGGCGGCCCCGGAGTGGAGACCAGGGCCTCGGTGTGTGAGCAGCCCGTGGCATGGGAGGAATTTCTTTCCTTCTCCGATAAGTATCTTCGGAGCGGCAAGGGCGCAGGGGGTAAAGGGGCCGGGATGGCGTCCCTGGAGCGGCGCATCCCCGCTCCGATCTCAGAAGCTCTCACCAAAGAGGTTCAGCGCAACGCCATCGCGGCCTTCGAGGCGGTCGACGCCGCCGGGGTGGCGCGCGTCGATATGTTCCTCGAGGAGGCCACCGGCGAGACCTGGGTTATGGAGATAAACACGATCCCGGGCTCCTTTTCGTTCTATTTGTGGGAGGCGTCCGGGATTGGGTTTCCGGAGCTGCTGCGGTCCGTCATCGACATTGCCATCGAGACGCACGCCCAGAGGGCCGAGCTCATGTTTACCTTCGATTCGGCCATTCTGGCGACGGCGAAGGGCGGCAAGCGAGGTGGCTGAGCCCACCGCGGTAAACCTCAGCTCCGCCGACAGGGATCGCTTCGTCGAGGACGCAGCGCCCCTGCTCGACCCCCTCTATTCGGCGGCCCTGCGCATGACCCGCAACCCCGCCGACGCCGAGGACCTGGTGCAGGACACCATGTTGCGGGCCTATCGTTCGTTCGACCGCTTCGAGCCGGGCACCAACCTCAAAGCATGGCTGTTTCGAATCATGACCAACGCCTACATCAACATCTACCGCAAGCGTCAGAGGGAGCCCCAGCAGATTTCCCAGGATGAGGTCGAGGATTTCGACCTCTACCAGGAGCTCAAGAGCCACGATCCGCAATGGGAGGCGACTCCCGAGAACATCGTTCTCGATCGGCTCCTCGACGCCGATATCGTGTCGGCGATCGAAGATCTGCCGGAGCAGTTTCGGCTCGCCGTGATTCTGTCCGATGTCGAGGGCTTCACCTACGCCGAGATGGCCGAGATCATGGATGTTCCGATGGGAACCGTGATGTCGAGGCTCCATCGGGGAAGAAAGGCACTCCAGAAGCGGTTGTTGCAGTTAGCCCGAGAACGGGGCATCGTCAAAGACCAATCGAAGCCACAGCCGACTGAGTAGGGAGTCAACGGTGGGGGAAGAGACAGGCCGCAAGCCCCGATGAAAGAGCACTGTAGGCGAATCCTCCAGGAGGCCTACCTTTTTATGGACCGCGAGCAGCTCTCTGCGACTGAGCGAGTCCATATCCAGCACCACCTCGAAGAATGCAGACCCTGCTACGAACGCTACGGCCTGGAGACACAGGCCACAGCCCTGATCTCCCGCCTCCGGGGCTGCGACCCGTGCCCGGACAAGCTGAGATCTCAAATCGGCGACCTCCTTCGCAGAATCTAGCCACAAGTTATTACGTTCCCTTGGCGCGCCGGGACGCCCTCGATCAAGGCACTGCGTGCCCGCCGAAGCATTAGCTGTTGGGGTCGGCATCGCCGACAAAGGATTTCAAGGCACAGGATTGTTGCATCCTGTTCGCCGCTTGATTGAACCTATTCTTTGCTCGGATACGATGGACATGCGGGTGGACACAAGCAATGCGGACGAAAAGGTGGGACCCATGGCGCGAACAAACCTTCACGAGCTGGCCTTTCGCTTGCTCCAAAAGCTCGACCATGTAGCTTCGGATGGCACTTTTGACGGCAAGCTACGCGAGGTCGCTGCCGACGCCGGCCTAAATTCGGTGCGCAGCGCCGAAGCGATCAAGCTTCTCGAGAGCCTCGGCCGCATCGAGGTCCTGCAGCGAGGCAGGCGCGGGCGCAATACCGTGATTGCCATCCGGTCGGTCGAGCCCATCACACTCCAGGACGCCGAGTCGATGCTGCCGAGCAGAACCAGCCATCGCAGCAGCCGGCTCACCTACGATGACCTCGGACAGGCGGTGGTCGAGCGCCTCATGGCCCTGGCGCGCGACGACGCTCTGCGCTCCGCTCAGGTCGAGGTATTCGCAGCCGAAAACAGCCAGAACGGGGCCCGGGTCAAAGAGCTCGAGGGCGCTCTCGAGCACGCGGCCGAGCGCGAGACCGAACTACGCATCCGGCTCAAGGCGGCCGAGGAGGCACTCGAACGGGCCGAGGAGAATCTGAGAAAAGCCTTTGGCCCGGCGCACTCGTCCGAGGGCCGGCCCCGTTCCCTGGAGGACGACGACACCAGAGCGGTGCTGGACATTCTGCGCTCGGGCCGGTCTTAGTCCGGGGCCGATCTGAGTCTACGGCTCGGTGCCGAAAAGGCGGTCTCCGAAATCACCGAGGCCCGGCACGATGTAGGCGTTTGAGTTCAGGCCCTCGTCGACTGCGGCCGTGTAGATGGCGACGTCGGGATGAGCCGAGCGCAGCTTCTCGACTCCCTCCGGAGCCGCGACCACGGCCACCATCCGGATCCACGGCGCGCCGGCCGCTTTTATCTGCTCGACCGCGGCCGACGCGGAGCCCCCGGTGGCAAGCATGGGGTCGAGCACGAAGGTGTTGGCGTCCTCCATGCGAGGGAGGTTCGCGTAGTACTCGGAAGGCTGGAACGTCGCCTCGTCCCGCCGTAGCCCCAGGTAACCCACCCGCACCGCAGGAAACAGATCGACCACCGCGTCGAGCATCCCCAGCCCGGCCCGGAGGATCGGCACCGTGACGATTGGCTTGTCCAGCAGCGAGCCCTCGGCGCGCCCCAAAGGGGTCTCGACCGACCCGGCGTGTGTGGGCAGGTCTCTTGCAGCCTCGAGCATCAATACGACCGTCAGCCGTTTCGTGATGGCTCGAAAACGCGACGGTTCGGTGCCGGTGTCGCGCAGCGCCAGCAGCAGGTGCTGGGCGAGAGGATGCTTCACGACCGTGACGTCCATCGAGAACGCAGAATAGTTGCTCGACTGTGCCGCGTCGGGCACGCGGGCGCATCGAGGCGGGCGACATGCGCCTAGAGCGGGCGGCGCCCCGCAAGACCGTCCTCGGGGAAGTGCCAATGGGCCACCTCGACCTCTCCGAGGCGCCAGCACAACCACGCGTCGCGTCCTTGGATGATCGCAGGAAAGTCCACCAGACCCGTCGAGACGTCCCTGAGCTCGAGGTCCCAGCCCCGCAGACGCTCGATCAGCTCGTCGACGCGCGCCAGTGTGCGGGACCACCGATCGCGCTCCGACGAGCCTCCGTTGGTTGCGGCCGCACGCACGAGCTCGTGGCGGATCTTCGTGGCGGCCTCCAGCTTGTCGCGCAGCTCGACGAGGGTCGGCGCGAGGTAGGGCAACAGGGCGTTTGCCTCCTCGACGGTGTACTTCTTCGAGCTCACTGTTCGCCGAGCCCCTCGAGGAAGCGCTCGGCCACGGGTCCACCGATCCGGCGCGCCTCCTGTATCGCTCCGGCCCGGTCGAACGCGACCCGGCGATGCCGGAGGGTTACCTCAGGGCCGGTTAGGTCCACCAGCAGGTAGCTCGCGGTGTCGCCGTCCATCGGCAGGCCGACGGAGCCGGTGTTGCAGACGATGGTGCCGCCGGCCAGCCTGCGGAAGAAAGCCCGGTGTACGTGCCCGTAGACCACGACTCCGGCATGTCCTTCGTAGGGCTGGAACTCGGCCGGGGAGGCGTCCGGCATGGGCGCGTCGAAGGGGCTCTCGGGGGTCCCGTGGACGAGGAGCAGGGAGCCGGGCCCGGAATGACCCAGGGGCAGGTTCAGCAACCACAGGGCGTCTTCGGCGGAGAGGTCGTGGGCCGACGCCAGCGTCTCGGTCTCCCGGCGCGCCTCGGGCGACTCGACCGTCTGTGGATCGCCCGTAACCCAGACATCGGTGTTCCCGCGCACAGTGGGCCAACCGGCCTCTTTCACCCGGGCGACACAGTCGGCCCCCCACGGTCCGGCCCAGGCGATATCGCCGCCACACCAGATCTCGTCTGGTGACTGCCCGTCGATGTCCTGCACCACGGCCTCCAGGGCCGGCAGGTTTCCGTGGATGTCCGACAGGATCGCGACTCGCACCAGCTTCCCCCCGTTTTTGGATGCCCAGATAGGGTGCCCGATTGTAGCCCTCGACGGACGAGCCCGGACTTCGCCGTAGCATTCTTCTATGGCCGTCCTTTCCGAGCGAGCTCGCGAGATCTCGGGATTGAGCGAAGCGCAGATCGACCATCTGCGTTCGCTGTGCTCGTCGTGGCAGGTGTTGGCCGACCTCTCTTTTTCCGATCTGCTGCTCTATGTGCCGGTTGCGGGCGAGGAGATCTTCGAAATCTGCGCTCAGCTCCGCCCCTTCACCTCCCAGACCCTGTATCCGCAGGACATGGTCGGTGTCCGCGTTACGCAGCCTGAGCAGCCGATGGTCGAGCGCGCCTATCGGGAGGGGAGCATCTGGGCTCAGAAGGATCCCGTCCTCGTGGACGGGACGCGTATCCGCATGGATGCAGTCCCGATCCGCTTCGACGGTGACATAGTCGCGGTCCTGACCAAAGAAGGCAGCCCGGCCATCTCCCGCCGCCTCGGACGGCTCGAGCGCGTCTACCTGGACGCAGCCGGACATGTCTCGACGATGATCTGCGAGGGAAGGTTTCCGTGGCCGGAGAGCCCTCCGGGCGAGTGGCCGAGGGTCGGCGACGGCCTCTTCATGCTCGACAGGTTCGGGCGGGTGGAATGGGTCTCGCCCAATGCCCTCTCCTCGCTGCACCGGCTCGGAGTCAAACAGAACGTTGTCGGTCGATGGCTCGACGATCTCGGGCTCGGTGAAACGCCGGTGGGACGGGCGCTTACCTCGAAGCGATTGCTCGACGGAGAGCTGATCCTCGGCGACACGGCCGTCGCTCTGCGCGTAATGCCTCTGATCGAAGGTGACAGGGTGACCGGTGGTCTCGTCATCGCTCGCGATGTGAGTGAGCTGCGCCAGAAGGAGCGAGTTATCTCGGTGCGGGACGCAACCATTCGCGAGATACATCATCGGGTCAAGAACAACTTGCAGACGATTGCAAGTCTGCTGCGTTTGCAGGGTCGGCGACTTCATTCTCCCGAGGCGAAGGAAGCGCTTCAGGAGAGCGTGCTGCGCATAGGTTCGATCGCACTTGTACATGAGATCCTGTCCGAAGACGTTGGGGATGTCGCCGAGTTTGGCGAGGTGGCGCGCCGCATCGCGCGCATGGTTGGCGACGGATTGGTTCTGCCCGGACGCGATTACGTCATCGAGGTTATCGGCGAGCCAGGGCCGCTCGGCGCCGACATCGCCACGCCCCTGGCCGTCACGTTGTCCGAGTTGTTGCAGAACTCTCTCGAGCACGCCTTTCCGGACGAGCAAGGAGGCACGGTCGGTGTCAACCTGGCGCGCGCCGACAACCACGTCACGATGGTGGTGTGGGACGACGGCGTCGGGATGCCCGAGGAGCCACTCCGGGTTGCGCGCCTGGGTCTGCAGATAGTCCGGACGCTCACCGATGAGATGGGGGGCCGGTTGAGCATCACATCTGACGGCGGCACGCGCACCGAGGTAACCATTCCGACCGGTTAGCGCCTCTCGCGCCTGTTAGAAGGTCGGCACCTGGCGGCGCATGAGGCTCAGATTCCCCCCGACTCTTTCTTCCTCACTCTGCCGCCCGACACGTTCACGGGGGCGTTCTGCATCCTCGGCGGTTCGCTCAACATCTGGGGTAGCGGCTCAGGACGCACAGGTGGCGCCCGCCCGTCAGTCCGGTGGACGCGCCGTCGGTTGGTAGGACGGATGAGTGCGCGCCATCCTTCCTGCAATGCCGGCGAACAGAGCGCCGGAGAGCGCCGGAGAGCGCCGGTGCCCCATTGACCGCGTTGAGATAGTCTTCACCTTTGATTCGGTAGAGAATGCAGTCTGAGGTTGGGCGGACGGTGGCGGTTCGCGGCAGACGCTCGACGAGACCGATCTCGCCTGCATAGTCGCCCTCGTGCTAATCCCTGACCTTGATTTGTGCGCCTTCGGTTTCCCCGGACGACAACACTTCCAGTGAGCCCGTTCGAAGCACGAAGAAGTCGTCGGCAGGCGCACCTTCTTCGATCACCATTTCGCCCGCCGTCACCGACTCTTCGGTCAAAACTGTGGCCAATGACTCGATAGAGGCTCGTTGCATCCCGGCGAAGATATCCAGACGGGACAAAAGCGTGATCCTCGGAGCGAGCTCTTGACGGCGACGCGCCGCCTCCTTGTCGAGAGCGCGGATTCGGGGAATACAAAAGAGCGTGAGCACGATGAGGGTGCCGCCCGCAATCCATAAACCCGCCCGTAGGCCCAGTAGCCGGACGACTACCGGAGCAAGGAATGGCCCCTAGAACGGTTCCTGCGACGGTGAGGGAGTCGATGATCCCAAAGACGCTCGACATCACCTTGGCACGGACGATCCGTTGCAGCAATGTCGCTGCAAGAACCTCAACGAAGATGAAGCTGTTTCCCTCTACGGCCACCAAGAGGTAGGCGACAGCAGGGGTCGTGGTGAGGGGGAGAAAGACTACATATAGTTCGCCGATCGTCGCGGTCTCATGAATGCGCTGATGCACATCAAGGCCGAATCTTTCAGAGTGCTGTTCGATCTCGGGAAGTGGGAAGGGATCCTTCGGTCTGCAAGGGATTTGCTGCGCTGGGGCGAGGACCACCACAATCCTCAAGTAGAGGTGACCGTGTTGCTT
>JALZIQ010000058.1 GCA_030860205.1 Actinomycetota bacterium
TAATTGTCCACATGATGCTCCTCTGGAGGAGACTCTGCCTTCGGTCTTGGGAGGCGGTCCCAGCGAAGGCGGGCCGCCGATTTTTGGGAATGACCCGGACGACGCCGGATCGACGAGCACCGTAGAAGACGAGGGCGTTGAGCAACCGCCTGCCGCTGCGGAGCCCGAGAAGTATGTCTGGCAGCCAGCTGTAACCGGAGACGCCGAGGAGGACGTCGAGCCGTCAACGACTGCCGGAGACGATGGCAAAAGGAAGGGACGTGAGAAACCCAAGCCTTGTGGCGGCAACGAGACGACCGGCGGGGATGCCGAGAAGGACATCGGAGCGTCGCCCCCGGTGGCCGTCGACGGCAAGAGTAAGGGCACCAAGCCTTGCGACGGTAAGAAGGGTGGTGCAACGAACCCTGAACCGCCCGAGTTGAGCAAGGAGCAGCGTGGCGGGACAACCCAGGGTGGGGACAACTGCGTGGGTATCCACGGCCCCTGCCGAGGGGAATCTACGGCCCAGAAAGAGAACCCTTCGGTCCAAAAAGAAGCACCTCCACTGGAGCAGCCCCGTCGCGGGGCGGATGAGCAAAACCACAGGCCTCCCCTCGAGGTGACCGGGCTATCGAAGGGTGGAGTTTGAGAGCCTTCTATTGGAGACCTGAGATAATAGATGCATCTTCGTACTAGTTCATTCCGACCGAGCGGTATCGCGACCAGCCACCAAGAAACCTTGGCCGATCGTCGGGGAGCACCGGTACCCGGTACCGGTTCCGCCCGAGCCTCTCTACGCGCCCGTTTCTTCGGACACTTCGAGTTACTCTACGGCGATGAGTTCGTGCCTTTGGGCTGCAACGCCAGGGCGCTGTCCATCCTCGAGTGATGGAGTGCTACGCCCACCTCGGCCTGCGAGGATGCGGGTTGCCCGAGTATAGGTTGGCCGAGACCGCTTTGAAACGCAGCCATGGAACGATCCCACGACCAGAGGTCCAGGACCCCTATTGCAAGCTCTCAGAGCGGTAAGCGTTGAATACCAAGGCTTTGTGAATGGTACGCGGCGAAGAAGAATACCTAAGAGCCGTAGCATTATCGTCCCGAGAAAGCCGCTCTATAGCTTCTTGCCATTATGGGCAAATGGATAGCAAGAAAAATTTGGGCCGTAACGCTTTTCGTAACGTTTAGGTAACGGTCACTCGTTAGAATGGGGCCGGATGACAAATCAAGTACGAAGGATGACGAACCAAGTGCGAAAGTTGTGGCAGGTTTTCACGGAGCGGGGCAACCGCAAGTCCCCGGTTTCGGTCTCACCGGGGTTAGATCGCTCCTGGGTGGAGGCCGATCCGGAGCTGGATATCGCACCGAACGATCCGATCGTCGCTTATTTCCGGAGCGCCCCCGGTGCAGTTGATATCGAAAAGCTGGACATGGTCTCGCCGGGGCTTCAGGCCATGAAAGCCGCTGGCATAAAGATGGTCGTGCCACTCGTCAGTCAGGGCGAGTTGATCGGCTTGCTCAACCTGGGACCACGCCGCAGCCAGCAGGAATATTCGGCCGACGACCGCGCGCTGTTCAACAACCTCGCTATTCAAGCGGCGCCCGCCCTGCGGGTTGCCCAGATGGTGCGCCAGCAGCAGGCGGAGGCCCAGGAACGGGAGCGAATCGAGCAGGAACTGCGCGTCGCCCGCTTGATACAGCAGACGCTCCTGCCTAAAACGGTGCCCGAACTGCCCGGCTGGCAGGTGGTGGCGTACTATCAGCCAGCCCGAGAGGTCGGCGGCGACTTCTACGACTTTATCAGTCTGCCGAATGGCCGTTTGGGTTTTGTAATAGGGGACGTCGCCGACAAGGGTGTACCGTCGGCGTTGGTGATGGCCACTACCCGCAGTATCCTGCGCGGCGCTGCCCAACCTTCGAAATCCCCTGGTCAGGTACTGGAACGGACCAACGAGATGCTGTGCCCGGACATCCCCGCGAACATGTTCGTTACCTGCCTGTATGCTGTCCTAGATCCCACAAGCGGGCTACTACAATACGCCAACGCCGGTCATGACCTGCCCTACCTGCGGCACTCTGGTGGCGTAGCCGAACTCCGGGCTACCGGCATGCCCCTGGGCTTGATGCCCAACATGCATTACGAGGATAAAGAGGTGTCGCTGGAACCCGGTGACGACGTCCTCTTCTATAGCGACGGACTGGTCGAGGCGCACAACCCGCAGCAGGACATGTTCGGCTTTCCGCGGCTTCGAAAGTTGATAGCGGAGCATCCTGTAGGTGGGGGTGTGGCGCTGGTCGATTTCCTGTTGGCCAGACTGGCACGGTTCACTGGTGAGGACTGGGAGCAGGAGGACGATATCACCCTGGTAACGCTTCAGAGATCGAGCCTGGCGTGATCAACCCCGAGCCATCAACAGGGGCGGGAGAAGCAGGAAGAGACACTGCTGCTTGGCAAACCCTGGCCAACTTCGCCTTGTCTAGCGAGCCCGGCAACGAGCGGCGGGCGATGGAACAGGTTGTCGAAGCGGTCAGAGAACTACATTTGCCTGACCGGCGCCTGGAGCGGCTCGAGACGGCAGTAGCCGAGGCGACTATGAACGCCATGGAGCACGGCAACGGCTACCGGCCGGAAGCGCCGGTTACTATCCAGGTACTCGCTTCGGAGACGGCCCTCTCCGTACGGGTTACCGACGAAAGTGGGGGCACCTTGATTCCGGAGCCCGAATCCCCCGATCTGGAGGCCAAGCTGGCCAGTCGACAGTCGACTCGTGGCTGGGGGCTGTTTCTGATCCAGAACATGGTAGACGAGATACGCGTCACCGGCGACGAAGCCCACCGCACGGTCGAGCTGATCCTACACCTGAAAGGAGAAGGTCTTGCCAGCAAGAAGAAGACACCTTGAAGCGAAGGTGCGGCACGAGTCCGGCATCGCTATCGTCGATCTGCACGGCGAGATCAACGCTTTTGCCGAGGACGCGTTGAATGGCGCTTATTCCGAAGCCGAAGGCCACGGACCGGAGGCGATCCTGCTCAACTTCGGCGGCGTAGACTACATCAACAGCACCGGTATCGCCTTGATAGTCAGCCTCCTGGCGCGGGCTCGCGCCTCCCACCACCGCCTACTGGCCTGTTGCCTGAGCGACCATTACGTGGAGATCTTCCAGATTACACGCCTGGTCGACTTCATGAGCGTGTTCCCGGATGAAGC
>JALZIQ010000081.1 GCA_030860205.1 Actinomycetota bacterium
CGATCTTGTGGTCGAGCAGCATCCCCGTCCACTTCGCCGAGCGGGCCATCATCAAGGGGAACCAGCGACGGCTGAGGCTCGGCCTTGCGCTCGGCTTCGTCCTGGGCGCGACGTTCCTCGCGATGCAACTGGGCCTGGAGTACCCGGAGACATTGGCGGAGTTCACGCCGACCACCAACTCGTACGGGTCGCTGTTCTATACGATCACCGGCTTTCACGGCATCCACGTGCTGGTCGGCTTGATGTTCAGCCTTTGGACACAGGTCCGGGCATGGAAGGGGGCGTTCGACGCCGAGCGTCACGTCACGGTGCAGAACTTCACCATGTACTGGCATTTCGTCGACGTCGTGTGGCTGTTCGTTCTTTCGACCATCTATCTCTTCCCGAACGCCTAGGCGCTTGGTTTGTAGAGGGGGTTGAGGCAGCTCAGTGGCGGCTCAGGTGACGAAGGCCGAGGCCAGGGGTTCGGGGTGGTTGTGGTTCGGGGTTTTGGGCGGTCCCGCGAGCTGGAGCCTCCAGACGCTGGTCGGCTCGGAGCTCGACGAGATCGCGTGCGCGCCCGGCGCTGGTGCTCCCGGTGTCGTCGAGCCGGTCGTGCTCGCCGTATCCGCGGTTTGCTTTGCGATCACGATTGTGGCCGGCCTTGTGTCCTGGCGCTGCTTGCGCGCGGTTTCCGGGCGTGGCGACACAAGCGGGAGACGCGCCTCCTGGATGGCTCGAGCAGGGGTGCTCACCAGCCTGTTCTTCGTGATCGCGATCTTCCAGGGATTTCTGCCGAGCTTGTTCTTGTCTGCCTGCCAGGTGGGCGCGTGAACCCGCTCGCCGTCGAGCCACCCATCGGGCCGGGGCAGGTGCTGGGTGCCTGGACCTTCGACCCGGTGGTGGTCGTGGCGCTGCTGCTCGCGGCGTGGGCCTACGGGTGCGGCGTTCACCGGCTGTGGGCCAAGGGACGCGGACGCGGTGTCAGCTCCCCGCAGGTGACCGCATTCTTTACCGGCCTCGTGGCCCTCGTAGTCGCCTTGCTGTCTCCTGTGGCCGCGCTTGGGCACACACTCTTTGCCGCTCATATGGTTCAGCATCTGATCCTCGTTCTCGTGGCGGCCCCCCTGCTGGTCTTCGGCGCGCCGTTCCTTCCGTGCTCGCTGGCCTTGGCCCCCAAGTGGCGGCGCAATCTCCACGCGCTGGGCCGCAGTCCCAGGGCCGCAGCCGCCTGGGGCGCCCTGACCGGCCCGCTGCTTGTCTGGATCCTTCATGTCGGCGCCTTGTGGGCGTGGCACCTTCCGGCGCTGTACGAAGCAGCGCTGGGCGATCAGGTGCTGCACGTCCTCGAGCACCTGAGCTTCTTTGGAACGGCGTTGCTGTTCTGGTCGTTGATCATTTCCTATAGCCGGCCCCGTTTGACTTATCCAGCGCGGCTCGGATACGTCTTCGTGATTGCGCTGCAGAGCGGAGGACTCGGTGCGATCCTCACCTTCGCGTCGCTGCCCCTGTATTCGGTTCATGCGGCCGGGGCGCGCGCCTGGGGCCTGAGCGTCCTTCAGGATCAGCAGTTGGCCGGAGTGATCATGTGGATCCCTGCCGGAGTGGTCTATCTTGCCAGCATGGCATTGCTTTTCATCAGATGGATGCGATCCATGGATGAAGGTGCGGCCGAAACAGATGGCCCCGAAGGTGCGTTGCTCGCCGCCGGCAGACGTCCGTGAAGCGCGTTCCGGGTCGCTGCGGATGGGCCGTCAAGATGCTCGCGGCGCTGGGCGCAATTGCACTCGGGGGTTGCGCCTACACCTCCAATCTGACCAGCCCCTACCGTTCCCAGGAGCCGGTGGCAGACGGGCCCGAGCGCGGCCGTGTGCTCTACCTGCGGGATTGCGCATGGTGCCACGCGGCCGACGGCTCGGGGACCGGCCGGGGGCCCGACCTCATCGACGGTACAAACGGCGCGGCGTTCACCGACTTCATGCTCTCGACGGGACGGATGCCGATCAACGATCCCTCCGAACCCACCCGGCTTTCCCCCCCGTCCTACAACCCGGCCGAGATCGAGGACCTGGTGACCTACGTGAGCTCGCTCGGCGGGGAGGGGCCTCCAATCCCAGTGGTCGATTCCCAGGCTGGGGACCTTGCCCTCGGGCTCGAGCTGTATCAGGAGAACTGTGCGGCGTGCCACTCGACGACCGGAGTCGGAGGAGCGCTGCCTGCGGGGCCCGATCCCTTCGATGAGACCCTCGTCGCCCCTTCCCTCGTCCGGTCCACACCGGTGCAAATCGCGGAGGCGATGCAGGTGGGGCCGGGCACGATGCCGGTGTTCGGGAGCGAGACCTTCTCCGACGCGGAGGTCAACTCGATCGTGAGATACCTGGGCCACCTCCAGAGGCCCGACGACCGAGGCGGGCTCCCCCTGGGACATGTCGGTCCCGTCACCGAGGGCGCGATTGGCTGGGTGGTGGGCGTCGGAGGCATCCTCTTGATCGTCAGGCTGATCGGGACGCGTGTGGGCGAGGAGTGATCTGCACGACGTGAGCAGACAACGGCGCACCTCTCCCCCCGGCAGCGGAGTTGCCCTGGCGTTCGGACTGAGCGCCCTGGCGTCCGTCGGCCTGACGGTTGTCTACGCATTCGGGGGCCAGCCGCAGCTCGAAGGGCTGCTGCTCGGGGTTGCGCTGGGTGGTCTGGCCGTGGGATTGGTGCGATGGGCCCAGGACCTGATGCCCGGCGGCGGTTACGTCGAGCAACGCCATACCGAGATGGGCGGGAGCCTCCAGAGTGATGCAGCCGTCAGTCTGTTCGAGCGGGGCGGACAGGAGGTGCAGCGGCGGAGCTTCCTCGGCAAGGCCCTCGGGGCCGCCCTGGGCGCTCTCGGATTGGCTGCCCTGTTTCCCATCCGGTCGCTGGGCTCGGCACCCGGTACGTCGCTGGTAGTCACCCCCTGGGCCGACGGCATCCGGGCGGTGACGATCGACGGAGAGCCCGTGCGCCCCGAGGATCTCGACATCGGGGGCGTGCTCACCGTTTTTCCCGACGGCCACCCCGACGCGGCCGATGCACAGACACTGCTCATCCACCTCTCGCCGGGGGACTACCGGCCGGTGACGGCGGCCCGCGAGGACTGGGCGCCCGAGGACTTCGTGGCCTTCTCCAAGGTATGCACCCATGCAGGTTGCCCCGTCGGCCTCTACCAGCCGGGTGATCACCGCCTCTTCTGCCCCTGCCATCAGTCCATCTTCGACGTCCTGGACGCAGCTGCCCCGATCGCGGGGCCCGCGACGCGGCCGCTTCCTCAATTGCCTCTCCGGATAGACACCGAGGGCTACATTGCCGCCGCCGCCGATTATTCTGAGCCCATAGGCCCCGGATACTGGAATCGCCCACGTGCTTAGGCGGGCGGCTGGTTGGTTCGACACCAGGCTCGGCACATCTGCCTTCGTGCAAAAAGCCCTGACCAAGGTGTTTCCCGATCACTGGTCGTTCATGATCGGAGAGATCGCCCTCTACTCGTTCGTGGTTCTCCTGCTCACCGGAACCTTCCTCACGTTCTTCTTCGACGCCAGCACCAGCCACTCGGTCTACCGCGGAGCCTACGAACCACTCAACGGAGTCGAGGTGTCCGACGCCTACCGTTCGGTGCTGGAGCTCAGCTTCGATGTGCGTGCCGGCCTGGTCATGCGCCAGATACACCATTGGGCGGCGCTTGTCTTCATCGGCTCGATCGTCGCCCACCTCTGCCGCGTATTCTTCACCGGCGCGTTCCGGCGGCCGCGTGAGATCAACTGGATCATCGGGGTCCTGCTCTTGATACTGGCGATCTTCAACGGATTCAGCGGCTACTCCCTGCCCGACGACCTGTTGTCCGGGACGGGGCTGCGGATCGCGTACTCGATTGCGCTCTCGGTGCCCCTGGTCGGCACCTGGATGGCTTTTCTGCTCTTCGGCGGAGAGTTTCCGGCCGACGAGATCATCGGACGCCTGTTCGTCGTCCACATCATGATCGTGCCGGCGTTGATCATCGGCCTCTTGACCATTCACCTCGCGGTGGTGTGGCGTCAGAAGCACACGCAGTTCCGGGAGCCCGGCAGGACCGAGGGCAACGTCGTCGGCTCGCGGCTGTGGCCGTCCTACGCGGCAAAGTCCGTCGGGCTCTTCTTCGCCGTGTCGGCCGTGTTGAGTGTGATGGGCGGACTCGTCCAGATAAATCCGGTGTGGCTCTACGGCCCGTTCGAACCGCAGCAGGTCACCTCGCCGGCCCAACCGGACTGGTACCTGGGATGGGTGGAAGGCGCCCTCCGCCTGGTCCCCGCATTCGACGTGCAGTTGTTCGGCTACGAGATCCCGAACCCCTTCTTCCCTGCGGTGCTGCTTCCGGGCGTGACCTTCACGCTGCTGCTCGCGTGGCCCTTCCTGGAGCAGCGCTTCGCTCACGACAAGGAGGCGCACCATCTCTTGGATCGCCCCCGGGACCGCCCGGTGAGGACGGCCCTCGGCGCCACCACGCTCACCTTCTACACGGTCATGTTCGTCGCGGCCAGCAACGACCTGATCGCCAAATGGCTCGGGGCGTCGATCTTCGGCATCACCTTGATCTTCCAGATCTTGATATTGGCCATGCCTCCGCTGGTCGGTTGGGCTACCTACCGTCTCATGAAGGCTCTCGCGGCAAGCGGCGCCGAGCACTTCTCCGAGATGCCCCTCGCCGCCCTCTCGGGCGGAGAAGCGACCGATGACCGCGGTTCACACGTCCACGAAGGGAAAGCTCACGCAGGCGCCGGCCATTCGAGTGATGGCCATGCAGGGAGCAGTCACGGCGCGCCGGCTGAGGAGGCACGCACGCCGGGTGGATGAGAACGATTCGACTGCGATGCCCTGTGGAGGGGCAAAGCGACTGCCGCTTGCCATCGAGTCGGTGGTGAACCATGCACACTCACCGGTCATCCGGGCGCTTTGGAGGAGGTTTGCTTGTGGGGATGCGTGACCTGGTCAGATCGGCGACCGAATGGCCGGTCTTGAAGCAGCTGAAACACAAAGATCTGTTTGCTCTGGGCGAGACGGCTTACTCGACCCGGAGCAAGGAGCTTGCTCCGCGCATCAGACAGGCCGATGGCGTCACCAGGTCCGTGTGCCCCTACTGCGCGGTCGGGTGCGGTCAGCTCGTCTACACGATCGGCGACAAGATCACCGATATAGAAGGCGATCCCGATTCGCCCATCTCCGAGGGCCGGCTGTGTCCGAAAGGCGCCGCGACGTTCGGGCTGGTGACGGGATCTCACCGTCTGCAGAATGTTCTGTACCGGGCGCCGCACGGCACGGAATGGAAGACCATCCCGCTGGAGGACGCAATGGACATGATCGCCGCGCGCGTGAAGGCGGCGCGGGACTCCACATGGGTACGGGCCACCGAGGACGGGACGCCGCTGAACCGTACGATGGGCATCGCCCATCTGGGGGGCGCAACGCTCGACAACGAAGAGAACTATCTGATCAAGAAGCTCTTCACCGCTCTGGGCGCGATCCAGATCGAGAACCAGGCTCGCATATGACACTCGTCTACCGTTCCCGGTCTGGGGACATCGTTCGGCCGGGGAGGAGCTACAACCTTTCAGCAGGATCTGCAGAACTCCGACTGCGTCGTCATCATCGGGTCCAATATGGCGGAATGCCACCCCGTCGGGTTCCACTGGCCGATGGAGGCCAAGAGGCGTGGGGCAAAGCTCATTCACGTCGATCCTCGCTTTACTCGTACCAGCGCGGTGGCGGACATTCACGTGCCCATACGTGCGGGCAGCGACATCGTCTTCTTGGGCGGGCTGGTCAACTACATCATTGCCAACGACCTTTACTTCCATGAGTACGTCGTCAGCTACACCAACGCCTCGGCGATCGTGTCCGGCGACTTCAAGGACACCGAAGATCTCGCAGGTTTCTTCAGCGGATGGAATTCCGATGCCGGGGGATACGACGTCGACACCTGGCAGTATGAGGGCTTCGACGTCTCCCCGATGCCCGGCCAGAGTGGACGCTTCGGAGCGGATACGGAGCGGAAGACGGATCGGGCGAACGAACGGCAGGACGAGACCCTTCAGGACCCGCGCTGCGTGTTCCAGATTCTCAAACGCCACTACTCGCGGTACACGCCGGAGATGGTGGAGGCCACCTGCGGGATACCCGCGGATCAGTTCCTCACGGTGGCCGAGACCTTGTGCGACAACTCGGGGCGGGACAGGACCTCGGCGATTTGCTATGCGGTGGGCTGGACGCAGCACTCGGTGGGCGTGCAGTACATCCGCGCCGCGAGCATAGTTCAACTCCTCTTGGGCAACATAGGCAGACCGGGGGGCGGGATACTGGCACTGCGGGGCCACGCCTCGATCCAGGGGTCAACCGATATTCCGACCCTGTACAACATCCTGCCCGGCTATATGCCGATGCCCAAGGCAGGGCTGCATCCCGATCTGTCGAGCTACATGGGGAGCAACCGGGCTCCAACCGGATGGTGGAACAACTTTCCCAAGTACTTCGTGTCGCTGTTGAAGGCGTGGTACGGGGATGCCGCCACCGCGGACAACGACTATTGCTACGATTACCTGCCGCGCCTGACGGGCGACCACTCGCACATGAGCACGGTCGCGGACATGGCCGATGGGAAGCTGAAGGGCTACTTCGTAATGGGGGAGAACCCGACGGTAGGGTCGATGCACGGCGCCCTGCATCGAAAGGGCCTCCGAGAGCTGGACTGGCTGGTGGTGCGGGACTTCACAGTTACCGAAACGGCGGACTTCTGGCGGG
The DNA here is from genome assembly GCA_030860205.1 of Actinomycetota bacterium. GTDB lineage: Bacteria > Actinomycetota > CADDZG01 > CADDZG01 > WHSQ01 > JACDDL01. The sequence continues at coordinate 6,778 of JALZIQ010000081.1, forward strand.
ACGCTCCCGAGATCGAGCGTGGCGAGATCAAGACGCAGGACATCAAGACCGAGGTGTTCTTCTTCCCCTGCGCGGCACACACCGAGAAGGACGGCAGCTTCACCAACACGCAGCGCTTGTTGCAATGGCACCACACGGCGGTGCAGCCTCCGGGGGACGCGCGTAGCGAGTTGCACTTCATGTATCACCTGGGCCGGCGGCTCAAAACGGTCTACGCCGATTCGGGTGATCCCAAGGACCGCGCGATTCAAAGCCTGACCTGGGACTACCCAACCCGAGGCGAGCATGACGAGCCCGACGCCGAGGCGGTCCTCGCCGAGATCAGCGGTTATACGACCGCCGACGGCGAGGCCCTCGGAGGCTTCCTCGACCTGGCGGATGACGGCTCGACGGCGTGCGGGTGCTGGATCTACTCGGGGTCGTACCAAGACCGCGTGAATCAAACCGCGCGTCGCAAGCCCGGGCGCGAGCAGACCTGGGTTGCCCCCGAATGGGGCTGGGCGTGGCCGGCCAACCGCCGCGTTCTCTACAACCGAGCGTCGGCCGATCCTGCAGGCAAGCCATGGTCCGAGCGCAAAAAATTCGTATGGTGGAACGAGGACGAGGAAAAGTGGGAGGGCCTCGATCAGGTTGATTTCGTGGCGGGGCGCCCGCCCTCCTACCGGCCGGGGGCCAAGGCGCAGGGCGTGGATACATTGTCCGGTATCGACCCGTTCATCATGCAGGCTGACGGCAAGGCCTGGCTCTACGCGCCCAACGGCCTGCTCGACGGACCTCTCCCGACGCATTACGAGCCTCAGGAATCGGTCGTCGCGAACCCGTTGTACGAGCAGCAGTGCAACCCCGCGCGAATGGAATGGAAACGTCGGGACAACCCCTTCCACATGGCCCACGATGACCCCCGCTTCCCCTTTGTCGTGACGACCTACCGGCTCACCGAGCACCACACTGCGGGTGCCATGTCGCGCTGGGTGGCGTGGCTTGCGGAGCTGCAGCCCGAGATGTTCTGTGAGGTGTCGCCGGAGCTTGCGCAGGAAAGAGGTCTGAGCAACGGGGGTTGGGCGACGATAACGACCGCTCGCGGGGAGATCGAAGCCCGCGTCCTGGTGACCGAAAGGCTCAAGTCGGTACATCTCAAGCGCCGCACGGTTCACCAGATCGGACTGCCCTATCACTGGGGGAGCAAGGGGCTATCGACCGGCGACACCGTGAACGAGCTGATCGGCTTCGTCGGCGATCCCAACGTTTCGATCCAGGAATCCAAAGCCCTTACCGCGGACATCGTCGCAGGACGCAAGAGCAAGGGAAGACGGATCGTCACCAGCGGTGAGCTAGTTGCGCGAATCGAAGAAGACGAGACCGAGCGCGATCTGCCGTATGCACGCGGCTCTGCGGATGCTTCACACGGCCACAAGAGCGGCGAGTCCACAGAGGGCGGGACCCATCCATGACTCCCAAGGGATTCTTCACCGACACCACCGTGTGCATCGGGTGCAAGGCGTGCGAGGTGGCGTGCAAGCAGTGGAACCAACTGCCCGACGACGGTCTGTTCTTTACCGGCATGTCTCTGGACAACACGATCGATCTCGGCGCGTCGACCTGGCGGCACGTGGCGTTTGTCGAACGGCAGGCGCCGCTCGGCGGTCAGGCCACGGGGATGGGCGATCTGTCGTGGCTCATGATGTCGGATGTCTGCAAGCACTGTCAGCGAGCCGGGTGCCTCGAGGCGTGCCCCACGGGTGCGATCGTGCGCACCGAGTTCGACAGTGTGTACGTCCAGCCCGACATTTGCAATGGATGTGGCTACTGCATCTCCGGCTGCCCCTTCGGAGTGATCGATCGCCGAGAGGATGATGGCAGGGCGTGGAAGTGCACGCTGTGCTACGACCGCCTGCAGGACGGCATGACTCCCGCATGCGCCCAGGCGTGTCCAACGAAGTCCATCGTCTTCGGCGAGCTCAACGATTTGCAGGTGCAGGCCGAGAAACGCGTCGAGCAACTCCATTCACGCGGCATGACCGAGGCTTACCTTTACGGTGCCGACGCCGGCAATCAGCCCGGCACCGGAGGACTCAACGCATTTTTCCTCCTCGTCGACAAGCCGGAGATCTACAATCTGCCTCCGGATCCGGTTGCGCCCACGATGAAGGCGGGAGAGGCATGGCGCTCCATGGCGGCCGCCGCGCTGGGCATGGCGGTGGCAGCTTTCGGAGCGGTGTTGACGAGCAGGACCGGAGTGCGCCCATGAGTCCGCGCGGGGATGACCGGGAGGCCGGGGCCGGAGCGCGTCACATCGATCTTCGGCGCGCCGACCTCACGGGTGAGGGATCGGGCCAGCGGGTCGGGGCCGAGCCGCCCGAAGCCCTTCAGGCGGTCGACGTGTGGGACAGGCTGCCCGGCGAATCTTTCTCCGGGGCCGACACGACCTACTATGACCGCCCGGTTCTGAAGGAGCCGGTGTGGATCTGGGCCGTCCCTGCATATTTCTACGTCGGTGGAGCAGCCGGCGCCGTCTCACTATTGGCCGAAGTGGCCGAATCGCTGACGCGGGACGAGACGGACGGCCTGGTGCGCAAGGCAAGGCGCATCGGGGCGGCCGGCGGGGGAATCGGCACCGCCTTGCTGATCTATGACCTCGGTCGGCCGGAGCGCTTTCTCAACATGCTGAGGGTCTTCAGACCGACATCCGCCATGAGCGTTGGATCCTGGACGCTTGCCGCTGCGACCCCGGTATTTGCCGCTTCGGCCGTCCTCCCGCACGCGGGCGGATTCCCGGGCCACCTCGGGAACCTCCTGGGCAAGGTGGCCGGCTTTCTCGGGATGTCTCTGGCCGGGTACACGGCGGTGCTGCTGACAAACACCGCCGTGCCGGTGTGGCAGGCGTCCAGGCGCTCGCTGCCGTGGCTGTTCATCGGCTCCGCCATGTCTGCCGCCGGGTCGCTGCTCGGCTTCGCCAACCTGAACGAAACCGAGGACAAAATCGTCCGGCGCTTTGAAATGGCAGGACAGGTGGCCGAGCTGGTCGCCGCCCTTGCCGTCGAACGCGATGTCTCGGTGGTGGAGCAAGTCGGCCGGGTCTACGAGGAGGGGGTGCCGGGCGGACTGTGGCGGGCCTCGAAGGCCTCGACCGCAGTGAGCCTGGCTCTCAACCTGTGGCCGCGTCACGGAAGAACCCTTCGCTTCGCGAGCGGCGCGTGTGGAACGGCCGGAGCCCTCGGGGTGCGGTTCGCCACCTTCTATGCGGGCAAGGCCTCGGCGCGCGACCCCCGGGCGAGCTTCCATCAGCAGCGCGCGGGTGAGGGAGGCGCCGCGGCAACCGGTTCGGCGGCCGTCTCGGGGCCGGGCGGCCGGCGCGCCCTGGACTGACCGGCAGCAAGGGCAGGGCGTCTTCTGTGCCGGGCTATTCGCTCCCGGCTCCGGTGTCCTTCACCGCAGCTTCGATCTCGGCGAGATCCTCGTCGCTGAGATCGAGGTCGGATGCGGGGAGCCATCCATCGACCTGACCGGGCCGGCGCGCCCCCACGATCGCGGCGGTGACTCCGGGGATCGCCAGCGTCCATGCAACGACCACGGCGGGCAGCGTCGTCCCGAGGTGCTCCGCGAGCGTTCCGAGCCGGTCGACAAGCTCGAGGTTGGCCGACAACCTCGGCTCCCTGAAGTTGGGCGAGCTCTTCCGCCAGTCGTCGCTGGGAAGCGACTCCATTCGGTCTCTGTCGAACTTACCCGTGAGGAGGCCTGATGCCATGGGGGAATAGACGATGACACCGGTACCGTGCTGTGCGCACCACGGGATGAGCCCGTTGCGGGAGCTTCGGTTCAAAAGGCTGAGCGGAGGCTGCAGCGAGTCGACATGGCGGATCGGCTCGCACTGTTCCAGCTGGTCGACATTGAAGTTGGACACCCCGGCCCAGCGAACCTTGCCCTCCTGCACCAGGTCGGCCATGGTCGCCCACGAGTCCTCCAACGGGGTGCCCGTGTTCCCGTCGGGCCAATGGAACTGATAGAGGTCGATTCGCTCGACGTTCAGCCGCTTGAGGCTTTGCTCGCACTCATGTCGAATCGAAGCGGGAGTGAGGTCGTTGACGATGTCCTCGCTGCCGGGTGTCACTGGTACACGCCCGCACTTCGTGAAGGTGAAGACCTCGTCCCCCACCCGATACGGCTCGAGGGCGCGCCCCGTCACCTCCTCGGAGTGGCCTAGTCCGTACACCGCAGCGGTGTCGATCCAGTTGATTCCCGAATCGATCGCACGGCGGATGGCTCTCACGGAGTCATCGTCATCCTGCGGCCCCCATCCGAATTTCCATGGGCCGCCTAGGGCCCAGGCACCGAATCCCACTGTTGTGATCTCTGGGCCCTGCGCGCCGAGCCGTCGTTTTCTCATTGACTTCTCCCATCGGTTGTCGCTATCGCCTGGAGATCGGATCGCACCTCTTCGAGATAGGGGAGCGTCTCCCAGTCACCCGTACCGCGAAGAGCCGCGGCCGCTATCAGGTTGCCGGCGCGCGCACACCGGCGCAGCGCCCACCCCCGCAGTAAACCGTAGGTGAACCCGGCGGCAAAGCCGTCTCCTGCACCGACTTCGTCGAGCACGGATTCGAGTTTGAGAGGGGGGGCGGTAACGAGATGCTCTCCCTCGCGAACGATGACGCCGCGCTCGCCGACGCGCACCGCCACGTTCCTTGCCCCTGCATCCTCGATTGCATCCACGAGTCGCTGCTCGCTATCCGTGCGGAACAAGAGATGACCCTCCTCGAGTCCACACAGATACCAGTCGACGTACGGGAGCACGCGCGCGTGGGCGTTGAACGCAGCAAGGGGCGATTCCCATAACGCCGGACGGAAGTTGGGGTCGAACGAGACCGGGATCGAACGTTCCGAGGCGCGGCGTGCAAGGTCGACGACCAGCCTTCCGGCAGACTCCGAGATCGCCATGGTGATTCCGGTCAGATGGACGTGCGCAATGCCGTCGAAAGCGTCCTCGGGCACATCTTCAGGGCTCAGACGGCTTGCCGCCGACCCCCTCCGATAATAGACAACGTGACTCCTGCCTGCGCTCCGCCACTTGAAGAACAGCCCCGTGGGCGCATTGGGCTCTCGTTGGAGATAGCCGAGATCAAGGCCTTCACCGCCGAGGGCGTCGGCGATGATGTGGCCGAAGGGGTCATCGCCGATCTTCGAAACCCATCTCACCCCGACCCCCAGGCGCGTCAGTCCGATGCCGTAGTTGGTCTCGGCGCCCGCCACGCGCAAACCGAAGCGAGAGCCCATCGACGGTGCACCTTCGATTAATGGATCCATCAGCGCCATGGTTTCGCCGGCCGTCAGAACCCGCGCCGGCAGAGTCACTCCAATGGAGAGCGCTGTGCGGTGGGATACGCGATATCAAGCTGCCCCAGCGCTTCCGACACGGCGCTCTTTAGTGCCGTCAGCGCAGGGCCGGAGGAGGCTTCATCCTTGATCGCCGAGATCCTCTCCTGCACGGCCGCAGCATCGCCCAAGCGGCCATCGAGGAAGGCGTCCCTCAGTTGCACGAAGAGATCGGGCCTCGAGTTCGAAAGGGCCGACACCGAGCCGGCCGCCCCCTGTCTCATCGCGTCGAGGGCCATGCCGTCCGAGCCCATGAGCACGCGGAACGAAGGGTGGTCCGCGGTCATCTTCAGATACTCGAGATGGCGATCGAAGCTCTTGGTCGAATCCTTCAAGCCCGCCAGGCCTTCTGCCGCGAGGTCACGCACGCATCCGGCGCCGATGTCGTTGCCGGTACGGCTTGGGATGTTGTAAGCGAACACCGGTGTGGCTCCTGCGCTCTCGAGCAGTCTGCGATAGTGGTCTTTGATCTGATCGTCACCGAGCCCGTAGTAGTAGGGGACGACGGCGGCTACACCGTCGGCGCCGGCGGCGATCGCCTGCCGCGCAAGGGACGCCGTCGTTCTCGTCGCCGGACGACCGACGTGGGCCAGCACAGCGGCACGCCCTTCTGCCGCCTGCACGACTCCCGCAACGACCGTTGCGACCTCGGCAGCTTCGAGCAGGGCACCCTCGCCGGTGGTGCCGCAGGGCATGATGGCGTCGACTCCTTCGCCTATGAGCCATGCGACGTGGTGCTCGAGTGCGTTGATGTCCACGTTCCCCTCGGCGTCGAAGGGTGTCAGCAGTGCGACGATGACGGAAACCGGCTGAGTTAGCATGCGCGGCGTGAGCTTATCCGACAGGACCGCGATCGTGACCGGTGCCTCCTCTGGTCTCGGGCGCGCCTCGGCCGTGGCGCTCGCCGCTGACGGCGCCAATGTCGTGGTTGCGGGATTGGAGCCCGATGGTCTCGAGGGCACGGTGGAGCTGATCACCGATGCAGGCGGCCGGGCGACTGCAGTGGAAACGGACATCTCGGATGTGGCTGCGGTCGATGCCATGGCCGCGCGTGCCCAGCATGAATATGGGGGCGCAGATGTCCTGGTCAACAACGCAGCGATCTATCCCTACGGTCCATGGCAGGACTTCGATGAAGCTACATGGGAAAGCGTCTTCAACGTTAATGTGAAGGGCTACTGGCTGTGTTCGCGAGCCGTCTTTCCGCAGATGCTCGAACGCGGGGGTGGGTCGATCGTGAACATCTCCTCGATCACTTTCTTTATGGGAAACGAGAACCTCATGCCTTACGTCGCTTCGAAGGGGGCGGTTGTCGGCTTCACCCGCTCCCTAGCTCGCGAGCTGGGGCCACGGGGCGTACGCGTCAATGCAATCGCGCCGGGTGCTTTTCCCACGCGAGCCATTGAGATCCACCCCGACCAACAGGCGCTGCACGACGACCTCATGCGCGACCAGTCACTCAAGCGGCGCGGCGTTCCAGAGGACATTGCCAACGCGGTCGTCTTCTTCGCCGGCGACGGGAGCAGCTTTGTCACCGGACAGACACTGCTGGTCGACGGCGGTCTCTACTTGCACTAGCCCTGCCATGCAATTAGAGATCAACCGTAGGTCCGGGACGTCTCCACCACCGGCGAGCGGCCCCTGAGGAAGTCGAAGTCACAGCCCTCGTTGGCCTGAAGGACGTGGTCGGCGAACAGGGCCCTGTAACCGCGCTCGTCCTTTCTCGGCGGAGGGATCCAGGCGGCGCGCCGGGCGGTCATCTCGGCGTCGTCCACGAGCAGGTCGAGCCGGCGCGCCGCGGTATCGAGGCGGATGCGATCTCCGTCCTTCACCAGCGCAAGCGGACCTCCAATCGCCGACTCGGGAGCGACGTGGAGAACTACGGCTCCATACGACGTTCCGCTCATGCGTGCATCCGAGATCCGCACGACGTCGGTCACACCTTGGCGCAGGAGCTTCCTCGGGATGGGCAGGTGGCCCCACTCGGGCATCCCCGGAGCGCCGACAGGCCCGGCGCTCTTGAGCACCATCACGCTCTCGGCCGTCACGGGGAGATCGGGGTCGTCGACGCGTTTGTTGAGGTCGGCTATGTCCTCGAAGACCACCGCCGGGCCCTCGTGCTGCAGGAGTGACGCCTGCGCGGCCGACCGCTTGAGTATGGCGCCGTCGGGGCAGAGGCTCCCCGACAGCGCAACCAGGCTTCCTCCGGTCGAGAGTGGGTCCTCGGCGGACGCGATGACCTCCGGATTGACAATGTTTGCGCCCTCGATGTTGTCGCGCACGGGACGGCCCGACACCGTGAGCGCATCTGTGTGCAGCAGGCCGCCGAGCTGCGCCATAACCGCCGGCACTCCGCCCGCGTAGTAGAAGTCCTCCATCAGGTACTCGCCTGATGGCTTGAGGTTGACGAGCCAGGGCGTTGATTCCGACAGCTCGTCGAAGAGCTTCATCGGAAGCTCGAGGCCGACGCGCCCGGCAAGCGCGATCAGGTGGAGGATTCCGTTGGTTGAGCCACCAATGGCGTGCAGGACGCGAATCGCGTTCTCGAATGCCTCACCCGACAGGATGTCGGCCGGTCTGACGTCGTCTTTGACGAGCCGGACGATCTGGGCGCCGGCTTGCTCCGCCAGCTGCTTGCGCCGCGAGTCCACGGCAGGGATGGCGGCGCCGCCCGGGAGCGTCATGCCAAGGCCCTCGGTCACCGACGCCATTGTGGAAGCGGTTCCCATCGTTTGACAATGCCCGTTGCTCCGCGACATCGAGACTTCGATGTCGTCGAAATCGGCTTCGGTTATGCGCCCTGCCCGCAGGTCCTCGTGCGCGCGCCAGCAGTCCGTGCAGGAGCCCAGGTTCTGATTTCGCCAGTGCCCATTCAGCATTGGGCCGCCGGTGACCATCAGGGCGGGGACGTTGGCGCTTGCCGCGCCGAGAAGGCTTGCGGGGACGGTCTTGTCACACCCTGCGAGCAGGACCACGCCGTCAAGGGGATAGGCGCGGATGCTCTCTTCGACGTCCATCGCCATCAAGTTGCGGTACAGCATTGCGGTGGGTTTCATCAGCGCCTCTCCCAGCGACATCACAGGGAACTCGAGGGGAAAACCGCCGGCCTGCAAGATTCCTCGTTTGACGTCCTGGGCGAGGTCCCGGAGATGGGCATTGCAGTTGACCAGCTCGCTCCAGCTGTTGCAGATTCCTATGACCGGGCGCTGCTTGTAGGCGAGATCGCCGAACCCCTGCGACTTCAGCCACGAGCGGTGCAGGAAGCCGTCAAGGTCGCGCGTGTCGAACCACTTGCCGCTGCGAAGGCCGTTGAAGCCGTTGGTCATGTGTGCCTCCGGGATGTCGTTGACGTCGCTTGCGAGTCGAGCTTCTAAGCGTAAAGGGTCAAGGGTCAGGGCTGCCGCCAGATGAGAGCGGTGTGATCGACGACGATGCCGGTGGCGCCGCAGCGGCCGCAATTCGTCGCTTCCCGGCCGGGCTCGTTGCAGTCGGGACAATCTCTGAACACGGCGTCGGCGACATCGAGAGCGGCACCGCAATCACATCGTGCGACGAGCATCACGACACCGCGCCGGTTCTCGATCGTGAAGCCCTCGAAGGCATGGCCTTTGTGTACGTGGAAGGACCCGAGGGCGGAGTCGTTGGGCATCGGCTGCCTATACTAGGGCGGCCCTCGAGGCGGGAAGGATGTGCGCGATCGGAGGAGAACTAGAGAGTCCGGGCCGGGAGACTCTCGAGAGCATGTTCGTGGTCGACGCGGACGTCCACATTCACGAGGACCCTGCGGAGATGGCCGAGTATGCCCCCTCTCCCTGGGATGTCGCCCTGCGCGAGATCGCAAAGGTTCCGGAGCGCTACCTCGACCTCCCCGGAATGTCGCCGCGCGCCGAGTACCGGATACCTTGGCCTGGGGGGAGCAACCGCAAGCAGACCGTCGGCTCCGCTTCGGAGATGCGCTCGGGCCTCGACGATCTGCACGTCGATCGGGCGGTGTTGTTCCCCGACCACCTCCTCGCCCTTGCGATGGTGCGTGACCCTCGTTTCGCCGTGGCTCTGGCGCAATCCTATAATGCCTGGCTGCGCGACCGCTGGCTTCTGGCCGAGCCGACTCTCAAGGGTTCGCTCGTGGTCGCCCCCCAGGACCCGGTCGCGTCGGCAGAGGACATCCGAAGGCATGCCGGCGAGCCCGAGTTCGTGTGCGTCTACCTCCCTGCGTCGGGGGTCCGCCCGCTGTATGGCCATCACGTCTACGAACCGGTCTACGAGGCCGCGTCGGAGGCGGGGCTCCCGGTCGTGATGCACAGCGTCGAAGCGGTCTATCCGACATTCCCGTTCCAACTCGAGGTGTTTCAGACCTCGCTCGCTCAACACGCAGTGGCCCATCCATTCTCCATGATGGCCAACATGATCAGCCTGCTCGAAACCGGTGTGCCGGTGCGGTGGCCGGACTTGGACATCGGCATCATGGAGGCCGGAATCAGTTGGGTCCCGTTCATGCTCAATCGCCTGGACAAGGAGTACACCGAGCGTCGGCGGGAGGTGCCGTTCCTGCAGGAGCGCCCGAGCCACTACATCAAGAGGTGGTACTTCGGCACCCAGCCGATCGAGGAGCCCGAGCGCCGCGACGATATCGTCAAGCTCTTCGAGTTGTTCGACGGGGCCGACCGGGCAATGTTCGCCTCCGACTGGCCGCATCACGACTTCGACCACCCCCAATACGTGTTCGGGCTGCCCTTCTCCGCGTCCGACCGGCGCGCCATCATGGGCGGCAACGCGGCGCGCTTCTTCCGGTTGGAAGCCTAGGACGAGCGTTTGACCCGCGAGTATGTCGTCGCCCGCACGGCCGATATCCCCCGGGGCGCCCACCGCATCGTGAGGGTGGGGCGGCGGGAGATCGGCGTGTTCAACATCGAGGGCTCGTGGCACGCCATCCCCAACCTCTGTCCCCACCAGAGGGGGCCGCTGTGCGAAGGTGCCACCTCGGGGACGCTCGGCTACGGCGCCCACACCGACTGGAAGCTCGGCTGGATCCATGAAGGAGAGATCGTTACCTGCCCGTGGCATGCGCTCGAGTGGCACGTCCCTACGGGGCGATGCCTCGCTTTCCCCGACATACGGCTGCGCAAATTCCCCACCCGCGTGGATGGCGACGAAGTCCGAGTCATCCTGTGAAGCGATAGGAGCGAAATGGAGATCGTCCCCGGCATACACAGGATCGAGTCCGACCTCGGCCCGCGCTTCATGTGTCAGTACGTCCTCGTGGGCGATGAACGCATCGTCCTGATCGACACCGGGATAGCCGGCACGCCGGACGCGGTGATCGAACCGTATCTCGGGTCGATCGGAACCTCACTCGAAGCCGTCGACGAGATCATCGTCAGCCACGCCGACGTCGACCACTGCGGCGGCAATCGATCCGTGCGCACCCGTAACCGGAGCGCTCGGTTCTCGTGCCATGAGCTCGACCGGCGCTGGATCGAAAGCAACCAGGCGATGCTCGCTGAGAACTATCGTTGGTACGAGCCGTACGGCTTCGGGCCTGATGCCGAGACGATCGAATGGATTACGACCGAGCTCGGCGGTGACTGCCCGATCGACTGGGGTTTACGGGGCGGCGAAACCCTGCGGCTCGGAGGCGGATGGCGCGTCCAGGTCCTTCACCTGCCCGGCCACACCCTGGGGCACATTGGCCTGTGGGATGAGCGCAGCCGGGCGTTGATCCTGATCGACGCCGTGCTCCATGACGGAATCTACGATCGCGCCGGCAACCGTCTGATTCCTCCCCGTTACTACGACGCGCGGGCGTATACGGCAACCATCCGCTCCGTGCAGGCGATGCAACCCGATGTGTTGCTGACCGCTCACTTCCCCGTGATGGAGGGTTCACGGGCGATCGAATGGCTTGACGCATCTCTGGAGTTCACCCACGATGTGCAAACGGCCGTCGATCGGGCCATCGACGGGGGCATAACCGATCTGTGGGAGCTCACCCGCTACGCCGACGAGCGCGTGGGTCCCTACCCGGAGTCCATGAACGAGCTGGGCGCCTCGGTGCGCGCCCATGCCGGCGCGCCGAAAGTGGGACAGCGCTAGCTGGTTGTCCTCGCCTTCCGGTACTCGGCCACGACCAACTCGGTAAGCTCTTCAACCGAGGACTCGCTGGTCGCCTTATCGTAGCTGATGCGCCCGTGTTGCAGCAGATTGACACGGTCGCAGACTTCGAACACGTGCGAGTAGTTGTGTGCGATCAGAATGATCGAAACCCGTCCCTCGTTCTTGAGCTTTTGTACGAGGTCGAGGATCATGGCGCCCTCCTTGGCGCCCATGGCCGCAAGTGGTTCGTCCAGCAGCAGGATCTTCGCGTCCGAGTACACCGAACGCGCCACGGCGATTGCTTGACGCTGGCCTCCGGACAGCCGCCCTACCTGGGTGTCGATCGAAGGAATGTTGACCCCCATATCGTCGATGTACTGCTTAGTGCGCTCCTTCATCTTGCGGTTGTTGAGGAGCGGAAACGGTTTCAGGGTAAGTTCGCTGTTGAGGAACATGTTGTGGTATACGCTCAACTCCGAGATCAACGCCAGATCCTGAAAGACGGTTTCGATCCCGAGGGCGCGGGCCTGGCCGACCGACCGGAGGGTCACGGGTTCGCCATCGACAAACATCTGGCCTTCATCGGGGCGATGGAAGCCCGTGATGATCTTGATCAGGGTGGACTTGCCGGCCCCGTTGTCCCCGATGAGCCCGAGCACCTCACCCTTGCGCAAATGGAGGTCCACCCCGCTTAGAGCCGTCAGGGCGCCAAAGCGCTTGACGATGCCCTCGGCGCGCAGCGCCTCGGGTGCACCGGTTGCGTTGTCCTCTTGCCGGGCTTGCGTCATCATGCCCTCCCCGAGCGACGCAGGCTGCCGACGTAGACGTTCAGCGTCATTGCGGTGAGGATGGCGATGCCCAGGATGACGTTGAAGGTGTAGGCGCTCACGCCCTGCAGGCTGAACCCATTCTGCATTATCGAGAGCACCACGGTGCCCAGGAAAGCGCCGATGACGGTACCGGTGCCGCCTGCCAGGGCTGTGCCGCCGATGACGGCGGCAGAGACGGCGAAGAACATGATGTTGGGACCACCTGCAAGGGGATCGATGGATCCGATCCGGAGCGCGTCGAGGATTCCTGCGAAACCTCCGAGCGCGCTGCAGAGCATGAAGTTGCCGACCTTGATCTTTGCCGTCTTGACACCCGCTTCGCTGGCGCCCACGGGGTTGCCGCCGGTGGCGAATGTGTGCAGCCCCCACCGGGTGCGGTTGAGCAGGATGTGCATAAACAGCACGATCAACAGACACCACACTATGCCGGACCAGTCTGCGCCGCCGAGGGCCTCGGTCAGGAAGCTGCCCGAGGGCGCCGTTTTGGGGAAACCGTCGGTCAGGATCACGTTCACTCCGCCCAGGAAGAAGAACATCCCGAGCGTTGCGATGAAGGACGGCACACGCAGGTAAACGGTTGCGACGCCGTTGATGAGGCCGATCACCGCCGTGGCGAGCAGTCCGTCAATGATCGCAACCGGAAGCACCAGGGTCTGGTCGGCTAGGTACATGGCGATCGGGGCAAAACCGTACGCCTGACCGACCGAAAGGTCGATCTCGCCGCAGATGAGCAGCATGACGAGGCCGGCGGAGATGATGGCTGTGGCGTAGGTGAACTCGGAGAGCGACCGTACGTTCCCCGAGCTCAGGAAGGCGGAGTTGGAGGACTGAAAGTAGATGGCCAGCGCGATCGCCACGAAGAAGATCGATGCTTCGCGCTGCCTGAGCAGAAGCTCGGAGACGCGGCTTCCAAGCCCGGGGGAAGACTGAGCGCTTTCGGAGGTGCCCAGGTCCCCGCCGGCTGCTTGCTTGGCCATTTACGAAGCGGGTTCTAGGATTTTCTGCTCCTCGGAGTCGCCTTCGAAGCGCGAGGAATTCTCAAGGTATCCTGCGACGTTCTCCTGGGTCACGAACAATAGGCCGGTGTTCGTGTCGGCAGGTCCACTCAAGCCCCCCGACAGGTGCCAGAGGTACATTTGAAAGACCGGGTAGAAACCCTGCAGATAGGGCTGCTGGTCGATCGTGAAGCTCAGGTGGCCTTCATCGATGAGCTTGAGGGTTTCCGGAAGCAGGTCGTACCCACCGCCTACAACCCCCTTGTCTGCGAGGCCGAACTTCTCCATTACCTGTGCGACGCCCTGGGTGCTGCCCGCGTCCACCGCGAACATCCCCTTCACGTCTTTATGCCCGTTGTAGTACGCCTCGATCTTTTGCAACTCCTCCGGGAGCTCGGCCCCGGTCGTGATCTGCTGGGCTTGGATGGGCGCGCCGGATTCCTCGATGGCGTCGGCGGCGCCGTCGATCCGGGGCTGGATGTTGAGCTGGCCGGGCGTGGCGATGAACAGCGCCACCGGGCCCTCCTTGACCTCCTCGACGATGCGTTTGCCCATCTCGAAGCCGGACACGTAGAGGTCCTGGCCGACATAGGCCAGCCGGGCGGTGTCCCCGCCCTTGCCGTCGGCGTTGTAGGAGATCACCGGAATACCCGCGTCCACGGCCTCTTGAATGGGCCCTCCCTGCGCATCCGGGTCGATGACTGCCACCGCGATCCCATCGGCGTCGCTTGTGACCGCAGTGTCGAACGCGTTCACCATCTCCTTGACGACGGCCGTTTCCGAGCCGGTCCACTGAAACTCGGTGCCGAGCATTGCGCTTGCGTCCTCGATCCCGTACTGGGTGGGGACGAAGAAGGGGTTGGTCGTCACGTGATTGACGAACACGAAGGTGTACGCAGGGGTTTCGGGAAAATTGCCTATTGAGGCGCCCCCGCTGCTTGCGGAATCTCCGCCGCCGGCGCTGTCGGCCGGCGGTTCGTCACATGCGGCCGCGAGCAAAGGCAGCGATGCCAGGGCGCCACCGAGGGCGGTCTTCCTGAGCATCTCTCGCCGGTTGAACCTGCTGCCCGACCCCAGCCGGGCCCACTCCTTGCCGTCCACTCGGATACGCCTCCCAACTCACATGCGGACCGGACCGACCCGACCGCTCCTCCACCCCGTCCTCGTCCTAGTGCTGGGCATATTATCCCGGGCGACACAAGGGAAGCGAGTTATCCGCCCCTTCGAGCCTGGGCGGCCTCGTCCTTGAGCTCTCCGGCATCATTCAAATAGTCCCGCCACGAGCGCGACGGCCGGTAGCCGAGCAACCTGTTGGCCTTGGCGCAGGAGATGCCCGATGCATCCTTCCGGTCGATGTCGCGTAGCTCCACCTTGTCGCCGTAATGCTCCTTCACTGCCGAGGCGAAGTCCCGGGCCCCCGCGTTGTCTGGCGACGCGATGTAGAAGACCTCGTGCCCCGGCAAGCTCGATTCGACGGCCAGGCACATTGCGTCGGCGAGGTCGTAGACGTCGATGTAGCTCCAGAAGCCCGCCGTGAGCTGCGAGCTGTCTCTTATCTGCGGCGCGAGATTGTGTTCGTAGTTGCCCTCATGTTGCACCCAGGACGGTCTGATCGAGATGCAACGGATATCGGAGCGGCGGACCGCTGCGTCCATCAGCAGCTCACCGAAGTATTTCGAGAGCGCGTAGGGGTCCTGTGGGCGAATGGGGTGTTCTTCGTCGACCGGAACGTAGTCCGGGAGGAACTCCCGTTCGGCGAAGAAGAAGCCGGGGACCGTCTCGCTCGAGGTGTTGACGAAGCGGGGGAGCCCCCACCGAACCGCCGCCTCGATCAGATTGAAGGTGGCCATGAGGTTGTTCTCGAACACCGTGTGAGGCGCGTTGCTCGTAGGTTCGGGAATTGCCGCCGTATGAACGACCGCGTCCATGCCCCGCACCATGGCGTAGGTTTGCCCGGCATCGGTGAGATCGGCCTGCATGTAGTCGGGATCGTCCGGCTCGGGACGCTCGAACACCGGCCGGTGGAGATCGGTTGCCCGAACCTCATGTCCCCTTTGGCCGAGTGCGGCGACGGTTGCGGTGCCGACCTTGCCCCGTGCTCCTGTGACTAATACCTTCATCAAGCTGCCTTCCAGGTTGTGCCGACTCCAAACCGAGCTGCCAGGGGACTATAGTCGGCAGTCATGGCACAGGGCGCGCAGGGCGACAGGGCGAGCAGGTTCTCGGGTCTGTACACCGGAGCGATAACCGACGTCCTCGACAGGATGGGCTGGCCGGCCCAGACGCTGCCTCCAGAGTTGTTGCCCCTGCGGGAGGGAATGCGGCTTGCCGGGCCCGCTTACACGATCGAGGGCCGGCCCCGGCCGGGGAACGACTACGACACCTCCATCAGAAAGATCCTCACCATGCTGGGCTCGGTGCCCGAGGGGCACGTTGCCGTCTATCAGACCAACGACCGCTCGGCGGCTCACCTCGGGGAGCTCTCGGTGACATCGCTCAAGGCGCGCGGTTGCCGTGGCGCGGTGATCGACGGCGGCTGCCGCGATGTCGACTACATCCTGAAAGAGGACTTTGCGGTGTTCTGCCGCTACACCACTCCGCAGGATTGTGTTGTGCGATGGGACCTGGTGGCGGAGAACGCGCCGGTCACAGTGGGTGGAGTGCGCATCTCGCCGGGCGACTACATCGTCGCAGACCACGACGGAATCGTGGCGATCCCGGCGGAGGTGTGCGATGTGGTGCTGGCCGAGGCGGAGAGAAAGGTCGCTACTGAGAGTGATATCCGAGCCGCGGTGCGCAGCGGAGCGCTGCCGGTGGAGGCCTACGACCGCTACGGCACCTTCTGAGCGGTCAACTCGGGAAACGGGCGCTAAGACCTCCGTCGATCAGCAGGTCCGCCCCGGTCATGAAGCTCGCTTCGTCGGATGCCAGCCATGCCACGAAATTGGCTATCTCGGCCGGCTCGGCGATCCGGCCCATGGGATGCACCGAGAGCACGCCGGCCTCGGCGGCCTGGGGGTCGGGCTGCATGTCGATCCACTCCTGTACCAGGTGTGTTCTGACCCACCCCGGGCAGACCGCATTGACGCGGATGTTGTCCGCGCCGTAGTCGAGGGCCAGACTGCGAGTCAATCCGATGACTCCGGACTTGGCCGCCGCATAGGGAAACATGTTCTTGGTGGTCATGTGAGCGTGAATCGATGAGATGTTCACGATTGAACCGGAGCCTGCCCTTTGCATGACTGGGAGGACGTGCTTGCTGCACAACCACACCGCTTTGAGGTCGACGGCAAAAACCTTGTCCCAGTCGGACTCGGTCATCCGCGTCGCATCGAAGTAGGCGTTGATCCCCGCATTATTGACAAGTGCGTCGATATGTCCGAAGGAATCGAGGACGGCTTCCACTGCACCTTCGACCTGTCCTTCGCTGGTTACGTCGCAGGACCAGAAGTCAACCTCCAGGCCCTCCTTCTGCAATGCTTTCGCCAGCGGCTCACCGGCGCGCGCGTCTAGGTCCCAGAATGCAACCCGAGCGCCGCTGCGAGCGCACTTTTCGACGGTCGCGCGGCCGATACCCCGCGCCCCACCGGTGATGACACAGACTTTGCCTTCGAGGTTCACCGTCTGTGGGTCTCAGCCGCCGACGGACCCACCAGCACCTTCGGCGGGGGCTCCGGCTGGGTGAGGGCTCGGAAACCGTCGTCCACCGCCCTCTCCAGCGGCACTTTCATCGCGTCGACCGCCCCTGCCGATATGGCGCCGGACGCTATCAGGCGTATCGCCGGGGTGAAGTCCTCGTCGATGACGTGGGACAAGGAGCCGAGCACCTCCTTCTCCCCGACCGCGATGGAGGAGAACATCAGAGACGACGCCTGATTGGCAAGGCCCACGATGACGGTGCGGCCACCTCGCCGGCTGGCGGCGACGGCCGCCGGGCCCGTGCCTACGGTCCCGGCCGCATCGACGCACACATCGGGGCCGCGGCCTCCGGTGAG
Organism: Actinomycetota bacterium; assembly: GCA_030860205.1. GTDB lineage: Bacteria > Actinomycetota > CADDZG01 > CADDZG01 > WHSQ01 > JACDDL01. The sequence continues at coordinate 24,061 of JALZIQ010000081.1, forward strand.
CTCCCGCAAGGCGTCGAGCCAGCCGCCGTCTTCCGGCGCGAAGGCTGTAGTCGCTCCCAATCCCAGCGCGAGATCGCGCCTCCGAGCGTCCGGCTCGATGGCCACAACGGTTGAGGCCCCAGCGGCGTTCGCTGCGACGACGCTGGCGAGGCCGATCATTCCCGCCCCGAAAACCGCGGCGCTTTCCCCGAGGCTCAGCCGGGAGCGCCGTACGGCACGGATCGCAACCGAGACCGGTTCGGCCAGGGCTGCGTCCTCGGGCAAGACGCCCTCCGGGACGACCGCGCAGAGCGCGGCCGGCAGCGTCACATGTTCGGCCAGCCCTCCGTCGAAGTGGAGCCCGACGTTGGCGAGATACGGGCAGAGGTTGACCTGATGGCGAACGCACCACCAGCAGCGTCCACAGCCGAACAGGCCCTCGATGGCAATCAGATCACCCTCTGAGACGCCGTCCACCGAGCTCCCGATGTCGACTGCCCGTGCCGAGATCTCGTGCCCGAGGATCAGGGGGGAGCGCCGCCCCGTTAAGGGATGGGCCTCGTCGGCCGGGACCCACACCGGACCGTGGCGCCACTCCTCGATGTCTGTCCCGCAGATGCCGCACCACTCGACCCGGGCGCGGATCTCTCCTGCATCCGGGGGAAGGGCGTCGGCGACATCATCCATACGTACGTCGTTGCGTCCATGCCACACAATCGCCTTCACGGCCGTTCCATCTCGGTCATCACTGACAGGCAATCTAAGGCCTCGACGAGGCGCTGCTTGTCGGCTACTGGTATGATCTTCCATGGGAGCGGCTCGAATCGGACATAAGGGGGCAACGGGCATGGGATTCCTGTTTGGCGATGGCGGTGCCGTGGTGTTCGTCCTGTTCGCCGGGTTCGCCCTTGGCGCCGTGTTCGGCTGGAGCTTGCTAGAGGGCCGCTGGTCCGGCGGCGGGGGCGACGGCAAAGTAACTGCACCGGCCCACGTTCAGTCGGGCCACCCGGTGGAGTCCCGCGCGATGCCGAAGGAGGCCGGGCTGGCCGAGGTCATCGAGCTGCGGCCCACCGGCACCATGGAGCGGACCGCAGGACCCGCACGAGGATAGTCCCTGCAGAGAAGCTGCCGAGGGGGTAATCTCCCCATCCATGTGGTGGAGGTTGATGCGGCTTGCGGCGATCTGGCGTTTGATCAAGACCATCCTCCGCGTGGCGCGCCGCAGATAGGCGCCGCTACCCCGACCAGCTCTTCGGCTTGCGCTCCCAGCGATGCCCTCTGAGTTGAGCAAGCAGTCCCGATGGGAGCAGGTCGCCGTCGCTCGCAGCAACATTTGACTCCACGTTTTGCAGCCTCCGCATTCCGGGGATGATCGTGCTGACGGCCGGGTTGGCGAGGATGAAGCGCAGGGCCATCTGAGCCATCGTCATTCCATCGGGGACCAGCGGCTTCAGGGCATCGGCGCGTTCGACGCTCGAGTGCAGGTTTTCGGGCACGAAGTAGGTGTTGCGCCAGTCCCCTTCCGGCCACGTCGAATCCTTTGTCAAAGTGCCGGTGAGGGTGCCCTCGTCGAACGGGACGCGCGCGATGACCGCCACGTCAAGCTCCCGGCAGAGCGGGAAGAGCTCGTCCTCGGGGTTCTGATCGAAGATGTTGTAAATGACCTGAACCGAGTCGATCAATCCGGTGCGCAGGGTCTCGATCGCATTCCACGGCTCCCAGCGGTTGATGCTCACGCCCCACGCCTTGACCACACCTTCGTCCTTGAGTCTCTGGGTCTCTTGCTGCCACCGCTCATCATTGGCCCAGGCGTCCTCCCAGACATGAAACTGCAGGAGGTCGATGGAATCGGTCTCGAGTTTGGCCAGGCTGCGCTCGGCGTACTCGCGTATGTATTCGGGCGGGAAGACCTCATCGAGCCCCTCTCCGCGCCTGGATGGCCATTGCCGGTTCTTCGGAGGGATCTTGGTGGCGAAGTGGAGCCGCCGGTCAGGATGACGGTGCAGTAGGGCTCCCAACAACGACTCCGAATGACCGTTGCCGTAAGCGAAGGCGGTGTCGAAGAAGTTGACGCCTAGCTCGACGGCGCGGTCGAGGGATCGCTCGGCCTCGCGGTCGTCCGACCCCTTCCAGTCGCCGCCCATACCCCACATGCCGTAGCCGATCTCGCCGACCTGCCAGCCGGTGCGTCCGAACCGCCGAGAGTGCATCCGTTCTCCTTTTGGGTGCTGTTCCGAGACGCCGGCCAGGCTACATGGAAGTCTGTGGCCCGCGGACGGGACCGCTTGCGGCACCCGGTCGTCCCGACATACTCTTCGAAGCAACCTGGGGATCTCTAAGAGGAGGGGTGGCTCACATGGCGACGCAGCTCGAAACCTCGTATGACCTCACCGGGCTTAAGAACTATGGGTCGTTGTTCATCGGAGAGGCAACAACCGTGACCTTTGGGGACAAAGGCATCGGGACCAATCACACGCTGCCCACCGGCGGCGCCGCGCGATACACCGGCGGCTTGTGGGTGGGGAAGTTCCTCAAGACGGTGACCTATCAGAGCCTGACGCCGGAGGCGTCTCAATCGGTCGCCCCGCACGCCGCCGCGATCTCGACCGCCGAAGGTATGCACGGCCATGCTCTCTCTGCCGACCTCCGCGCACCGTCGATTGATTCGGGGCGAGCCACCGGCGCTTGACGCGCTGTCTATCCGGTGGGGAACAGGCGCGCTGCACCGATGCGGGAGTCCGCCATCCCGTAGAAGATGTTTGCCGATCCATCTTCCAAAGGATCGATTGCAGTCGGAAACACGACGTTTGGAACGATCCCGTCCCTTTCGCCTTCAGTCGTGGGCTCGAGCAGGGGAGTGGTCGAGCGCGCGACTACGCGGGTCACGTCGGAGACGTCAAGGATGATGGCACCTGCCGAGTACACGACCTCCGGCTGGTGCTCCCGTCCGGCCACCAGGGTTCCTGCCACTCCGTGATGGACGAGCAGCCAGCCGTCCTTGGTGCGGACCGGCGGTGTGCCTCCGCCTATCTTCAGCTCTTCCCATGGCCGCTCGGGCATTGCCACGACCCGATGCTGGCCCAAGTGCGTCAGCCGTTTCAGGTCCCCTCCCACGGCCTCTTCGGCCGGGGAGAACGAGACCCAGATCGCGCCTCTCGGATCGCCTACGCCTGCCGGCGGCACCTCGCCCGCCCCGGGGACGATCCAGGACAGGTCCCAGGTCGGCCGGTGCAACATTGCGTACGACGGCGTCCCGTCTGGAGCGGCGACGGTCTCTGGAAAGAGGAGGGCGTCCTTGTTCGAGTAGAGATTGAGATCGGTGCGAAGTGCGGAATCGTAACCGAAGCTCACGGGGCCCAAACGCCGCCACGTCAAGAGATCGTCTGAGGCCGCAAGGCCGATGCGCGGCCCCAAGGGCCCGTAGGCCGCGTAGGTCATGAGGTATGAGTCCACATCTCGGATCCAGGTGATCCTCGGATCTTCGACTCCGCCCGCGCGGGCGTTCTGTTCCCATAACTCGGTTGGTTCGAGGACGATCCCGAGCCGCTCGACCCCCACAGGGGAGCCGTTGTCGAAGAGCACGCGCGCGCGACCTACACGCGAGAGGTTCCCCTTCGCCACGAGCCGTGGGAAAAGGAAGAGCTCACCGTCGCGCGAACGCGCGCAGGCGGGGTTGAGCACACCCCACTCCTCGTATGGCTCGTCGCGGTCCGGCGTCATGACGACTCCGAGCCGCTCTATCCTGTATGCGGGGTTCGCCAAGCCGGCTCTAGCCTTTCACTCCGGAGCCCAGGTTGGACTGTACGAAATGGCGTTGGAGGGCCAGGAACGCCAGCACGGCGGGTATCGCCAGGACCGTGGCCCCCGCAAGGATCGCGCCGAAGGGGTTCGCCACGCTGCCGGCGACGTTCGAGATGAAGCTCCCGAGCGCCACCGCAAGCGGCTGCATGTCGGCCCGTTTGGTGATGAGGAACGGCCACAGGAACTCGTTCCACGGGCCGATGAAGGTAACGATCACCGCCGTGAGAATGGCGGGTTTGGCGAGAGGAACGGCAATCTTGGTCAGGATCTGGAGCTCGGAAGCGCCGTCGATGCGCGCCGAGTCGAACAGATCTTGCGGGACTTGCATGAAGAACTGCCGAAATATAAACACCGCGGTCGGGTTCACCGCGAAGGGCAGAATCATGCCGAGATAGTTGTCCTCGAGCCCGTAGGAGCGGACGATCATCACATAGAGCGGGATCATCAAGAGCATGAAGGGGATTATCAACAGCAGAAGCATTGCGTTGAAGACGAATTGCTTGCCCCGGAACTCGAGTTGTGCCAGGGCGTAACCGGCGAGCAATCCCAGGACGAGCGTGGCCAGTATCACTCCACCGGTGAAGATGGCGGAGCTCAACAGCGTCCCGGCGAGGTTGATGGCTCGGTTGATCTCGACGAAGTTGTCGAACGTGAGGTTGCCCGGCTGCGGGAAGGCGCCGGAGATATCGGTATTCGGGCTCTTTTGCAGTGCGCCGATGACCATGTAATAGAACGGGAACAGAAAGAGGACCGCACCTGCAGTCAGCCCCGCAAGGGCGGCGTACCGGCCCCAACCCGCCTGCGCACGCCCCGGCGGCTGAGCATCCGCTCGGCGCTCCTCGGCTGCTGCCCGATCTTCGGCGACGGAGGCAGACATCGTCAATCCCTTTCCAGCACATAGCGATTGAGCAATGAGATCGCCATCACGCCGATCGCAAGGACCACTCCAATGGCCGCCGCATAGCCTGCATTGCCTTGCTCGATTCCCTCGCGATACATCATCAGCACCGGCGAAATGGACGTATTGTTCGGGCCGCCTCCCCCGGTCAACAAATAGGGTTCGGTGAAGAAGTTGGCGCCGACGATGGTTGCAAGAATGACAACCAGAGTGGTTGCGGATCTGACGCCGGGCACGGTCACGGCAAAGAAAGATCGTACGGCGCCCGCCCCGTCCACCTTGGCTGCTTCGTACAGCTCGTCGGGCACGTTCTGCATCGCGGCGAGGTATAGCAGAACATAGAAGCCCAACTGCTTCCACGTCACCAGAAGCGCAATGATCGGCAGGGCCCAGGCTTCGTTCACGAGCCACGCGGGATCCGGCGCCAGTGGACCGAGGATGGTGTTCACGAGTCCGTTGCCGGCGAACAGCCACAGCCAGATTCCCACCACCGCCACGGATGCGGTGACGTAGGGCACGTAATAGGAGGCCCGAAAAAAAGTGCGCCATGGAATGGCTCTGTTGAGAGCCGTCGCAAGCACGAGGGCCAGGGCTACGGTGAGGGGTACGTTGATGATCACGAACTTGACGACGTTGAACAGCGCAGTTCGAAAGACCGGATCGCCCAGCACCTGAGTGTAGTTGTCGAGCCCTATGAAAGGGCGTTCGACTATGGCGCCGGGTGCAGCGAAGAAGTAATCGTGAAAGGACATGTACACAGCGAGTCCGAGCGGGTACGCGAAGACCACGATGAGGAAGGCCACGTAGGGCGCAACAAATGGTATCCCGATCGGGTGCTTGCCGAGGAGTTTGGAGCGCCGGCTGGTCGCCGGCGCCGCCGCTGCCTTTGCCACCGCGCTTACTCCTCGCCGATTAGCGACTCGATGGACTTGGCCACAGTTGTCAGAGCTTCGCTCGGGCTCTCTTTTCCGAAGATCACCGAACTCGAATAGGCGTCGCGGAACTCCTGCCACATCTCGACGGAGTTCGGTACGACGGGGACCTCGACCGTTCGCTCGGCCTGGTCGGCGAACACCTGGTACTCGGGATTCTCCTTGAAGTAGTCGGCGTAGGTGCTCGTCAGGTCGGGACGCAGCGGCATTTGTCCGGTCAGCTCGAGCAGCTTTCCATCGTTGGCTTCGCTGGTGGCGAATTTCAGAAACTCCCACGCGGTTCCCCGGTTTTCGCATGCCGAGTACATGCCGATCGATTTCTCATCGGAGAAGGTATAGGTCTGCTCTGGGCTGATTCCCTCCGCGGTCGGAACGGGGGCGACCCCCCACTCGATTGCCTCTCCGTACACGGCTATGGCCCAGGGCCCTACGATCGCCATGGCCGATTTTTCATCGGCGAAGGCGTCTCCGTTGTAGGTCTCCTTCTTTGCGAGCCCCCGCTCGTACATCGGCGCCCAGAAGTCCTCCGCCACCGCAAGACCTTCTTCACTGGCGAACTGGGCCTGGCCGTCTTCGACGAGCGCCGTCTGTCCATCGGTCGCTGCGATGAACAGAGGGTAGTAGTCGAACCACGACTGAAAGAATTCCGAGCTCGGCGCCGGCCAAATCGCAGCTTCGACGCCACCCTTGTCGATCACCGTCTGCGCGGTCTGGAGGAACTCGTCGTAGGTCGCCAGCGGGGGATCGGCGGAGTCCAGACCGGCCTTGTCGAAGACCTTCTTATTGTAGAAGATCATCACCGGGTTGGCTTTCCACGGCATCTGGTAGTACTGCCCGTCCGGGGATTTGTACTGTTCGGCCACGTCGCCGCTGCGGCCTTCAATGTATTCCGCGGCCCCTGGGAAGTCATCCAGCGCGACGAGCCCCCCTTGCTTCTCGAACTGAGGGACCGCGGCCGGCGCGGTGTTGAAAACGAGGCAGGGTGTGTTTCCCGCCGCAATTGCCGCCCCGATAACTTCTTCGGAGGTCTCACCGGCGGGGATCTTCTCCCCGGTGATCTCTTCGTCGGGGTGGTCTGCGTTCCATGCTTCGACCGCCTGCTTGCCCCAGGCGATCTCCTGCTCGTTATCCGAGTACCAGATATCGATGGGTCCTGTTGCTTGCGCCGCCTTTTCGGTGTCAACCGCCTCGTCGCCACCACATGCGGCGGCGAGCGCAAGCAAAGCCGTGCCAAGGGCTACAAGCCGGAGCCGTGCTTTCATATCTCTTTCCCCCCTTGATGAGCCGAACTTATGGTCTCAGCCTGTCACACGTGCTTCTCTTCATACAGGGAGCACCCGAGATCGGAGGGCGTCAAGGCCTGCATGGTTTAATGGCACAAAAGGACACTCTCAAAAGCGCCCATTCGTCTCAGATGTTGTGCGAGAAGAACAGGGGAAAGGACCCTTCGTCAGCACCCGCCCGTTGACCCGCACGAATGTCGCCAATGTGCTGATCGTCGGCGGCGGGGCCGCCGGTCTGCGAGCCGCAGTCGCCGCGCACGCGGCCGGGGCGGAAGTCGTCGTCCTCGGCAAACGGGGCCGCAAGGACGCCCACACGGTGTTGGCCGCCGGCGGGATCAATGCCGCCCTGGGAACTCGCGACCCGGAGGACTCCTATGGACAGCACTTCGCCGATACCCTCAAGGAGGGCTACTTCCTGTCGGATCCTCGTGTTGTGGAGATCGTCGTCCGGGAGGCCCCCGCGGCGGTGGAGGAGCTGGCCGAATGGGGCTGCGCCTTCGCCCGGACACCCGACGGCCGCCTCGACCAGCGCTATTTCGGCGCGCACAAGTACCGCCGGACCTGCTATGCGGGCGACTACACGGGCAGGGCGATGATCAACACCCTGGACGGCAGGGTCGCCGGCCTCGGAATCCCCGTGTTCGAGGACCAGTACGTTTCGCGCCTCCTGACCAGCGACGGGCAGTGTTTCGGGGCGCTTGCCTTCGACCTAATGACGGGTGATCGCACGGTCTTTCTCGCCGATGCGGTCGTGCTTGCGGCGGGGGGTCACACGCGCACGTGGCGCAAGAGCTCGTCCCGGCGCGACGAGAACAACGGAGACGGCATGTACCTGGCGCTCGAGGCAGGCTGCCACCTGGCGGACATGGAGCTCGTACAGTTCCACCCAACCGGGATGGTCGCCCCCGAGGAGATGGCCGGCACGCTCGTCACCGAGGCAGTCCGGGGGGAGGGCGGCCACCTGCTGAACTCCGACGGCGAACGCTTTATGAGCCGCTACGACCCCGAACGCATGGAGCTTTCCACCCGGGATCGCGTGGCGCTCGCCAACTACACCGAGATCCAGGAGGGCCGCGGCGGCCCGAACGGGGGCGTGTTCCTGGACATCTCACACAGGGGCAAGGACTACATCGTCGAAAAGCTCCCCCGCATGTACCGGCAGTTCCTCGAGTATCAGATGCTTGACATCTCGGCGAGTCCGATGGAGGTTGCGCCCACCGCCCACTACTCGATGGGCGGTGTGGTGGTCGACCCGGAAACCCACTCGACCGGTGTGGCCGGGCTGTACGCCGCCGGTGAGGTCACTGCGGGCCTTCACGGCGCGAACCGCTTGGGGGGCAACTCGCTCACGGAGACAATCGTGTACGGGCGGCGTGCCGGAGAGGGGGCCGCGGCGTACTCCTCTAATCAAGATGCGCAACTCCGGTCGCGGTCCGCGATAGGCGACGCGCAAGACGAATTGTCCAGCTTTGTCCACAACGGCTCGGAATTTGCGCGTCCACTTCAACGGGCGCTCCGCGACGCCATGTGGGAGTGCTGCGGCGTGGTCCGTTCGGAAGCACAGATCAACCGGGGCCTCGAGGCCGTAAACGAGCTGCGAGGTCTACTCGGAGAGGTCGACGTGCGTCCATCGTCCGAGGGCTACGGCGACCTTGCCCACGTACTCGACCTGCGGGCGTCGCTTGTCGGTGCGGAGGCCAGCCTGCTCGGTGCCCTCGCCCGGCGCGAGACGCGCGGCGCGCACATTCGCCTGGACCATCCCGACCTCGATCCCGCCCTCCGGGTGAACCTCCACGTAATTCGCGACGACGATGGGAAGCTCGAGGTGCGCCCCGAGCCCATCGCTCCGGTGCCCGATCACCTGCTGGCCTGGGCGACGGACGAGGGGGAGATCGAGACCGTCGGCCGCCTCCTCGAGTAGGCAAAAGGAACGGGGGGAAACGGGGGACACTAGGGCGATGCATCCGGCGAGCGACACCGTCGTCCTGGACGGAGGCGCAGTCTCCATCGCACAGGTCGTCGCCGTGGCGCGCGAGGATGCGCGGGTCGAGCTCGGCGCTCCGGCGCGCCGGATGCTGGGGGACCGGCGCGCCGCGTTGGAGGACAGAGCTTCCTCCGGGCGTGCCGTTTACGGGATCTCCACCGGCTTCGGGGCCCTCGCACGCGTCCCGATCGCGCTGGACAGCCGCTCCGCCCTTCAGCACGCGGTGGTTCGCTCGCACGCGGCGGGCGTGGGCGCTCCGGTTGAGCGCGAGGTGGTGCGCGCCATGATGCTGCTGCGCGCCAAGACCCTTGCCATGGGTCTTTCGGGCGTGCGCCCCGCGCTGGTGGACGCGCTTGCCGCGTTGTTGAACGCCGGGATTACGCCGTTCGTGCCCGAGCATGGATCGCTGGGTGCAAGCGGGGACCTCGCGCCGCTGGCCCACGTCGCCCTCGCCCTGACCGGTGAAGGCCTCGTCCTCGGAGACGACGCCGGGGGGCTCGACCCGTCCTCGGCTCTGGCCGCTGCGGGCCTCCATCCCCTGCGACTCGAAGCGAAGGAGGGCCTCGCACTCATAAACGGAACCGACGGCATGTTGGGGATGCTGGCGCTGGCGTGCGCCGACGCAGGTTTGCTGTTCAGGACCGCGGACGTTACCGCTGCGATGAGCGTCGAGGCGCTGCTGGGCACCGACAGGCCGTTTGCCTCCGCCCTGCACGCCATCCGGCCTCATCCCGGGCAGGCGGAGAGCGCGGGCAATCTCAGGCGGCTGCTCGCCGGGTCCGAAGTGGTTGCGTCGCACCGCGACTCCGACCACGCGGTCCAGGACTCGTATTCGCTGCGGTGCAGCCCCCAGGTTGCGGGCGCGGCGCGAGACACCCTCGCATTCGCCCGCTCGATTGCGGATCGGGAGCTCGCCAGCGCAGTAGACAACCCGGTCGTGCTGCCGACCGGGGAGGTCGAGTCCACGGGAAACTTTCACGGCGCGCCGCTCGGCTTCGCCGCCGACTTCCTCGCCATCGCAGCGGCCGAGGTGGGAGCCATTGCGGAGCGGCGTCTTGACCGCATCCTCGATCCGGTGCGTTCACAGGGACTTCCGCCCTTTCTCGCCGAGGATGCGGGAGTGAACTCGGGGCTCATGCTGGCGCAGTACACAGCCGCTGCGCTTGTCGCCGAGAACCGGAGACTGGCGGCGCCGGCGAGCGTCGACTCTCTGCCCACGTCGGGCATGCAGGAGGACCATGTGTCGATGGGATGGGGAGCGGCGCGCAAGCTGCGACGGGTCCTTGTGAACCTGGGCGCGATCCTGGGAATCGAGGCACTGTGCGCGGCCCGGGGGCTTGCCCTCCGCGCGCCGCTCGTCCCGGCTGAAGGGACCGGTTCGGTGGCGCGGCTCGTCAATGCCAGCGCCGGGGGCCCCGGCCCCGACCGCCATCTGAGCCCGGAGCTGGAGATGGCGGCCGGTCTGGTTTCCTCCGGGGCCATCGTTGCGGCCGCAGAGAGCGCCGTGGGTGAGCTCGAATGAGATGCGGTATCACATGAGCATGCGAGCTCAGGGTGCTCCAGGTGGTTGAGGGTGCAAGGCGCGTGAGCGCTCCCAGGGGAACGGAGCGGTCCTGTATGGGTTGGGGTCAGGAAGCAGCCCTCCGGATGCTGATGAACAACCTCGACCCGGAGGTCGCCGAGCGCCCGGACGACCTCGTCGTCTACGGGGGCAGCGGAAGGGCCGCCCGGTCCTGGGACGCCTTCGACGCCATCGTCGAATCATTGCGCACGCTCGAGAATGACTCGACGCTGCTGGTGCAGTCGGGCAAGCCCGTCGGCGTCTTCCGGACCCACGAGTGGGCGCCGCGAGTACTCATCTCGAACGCGATGCTGGTTCCCGATTGGGCGACAGGAGATGAGTTCCGGCGTCTCGAGGCCGCCGGCTTGACGATGTACGGGCAGATGACTGCGGGCTCGTGGATCTACATAGGGACTCAAGGCATCTTGCAGGGCACCTTTGAGACCTTTGCCGCCGTTGCCGCCAAACGCTTCGACGGTTCGCTGGCGGGAACCATCACGCTCACCGCCGGGCTGGGAGGGATGGGCGGAGCTCAACCTCTGGCGGTCACGATGAACGGCGGTGTCGCGATCTGCATCGAAATCGACCCCGCGCGGATCGAGCGACGGGTGCAGCACCGCTATCTCGATGTTTGGGCCGAAGACCTCGACCACGCCCGGCGGCTTGCGGCGGGGGCGAAGGCGGAGCGTCGCCCCCTATCGATCGGAGTTCTGGGAAACGCCGCCGAGCTGGTTCCGGCGATGGCGTCGGCCGATATCCCCATCGACGTGGTGACCGACCAGACCTCGGCGCACGACCCGCTCGCCTACGTGCCCTCGGGGTTGGACCTCGGCGAGGCGGACGCCCTTCGCAGGTCCGATCCGGACGCGTACATCGCCAGGAGCCGGGCGAGCATGGCGGCCCACGTCGAAGGCATGATCGCGTTCCTGGACAAGGGCGCCGAGGTGTTCGACTACGGCAACTCGCTGCGGACAGAAGCGGAGCTCGGCGGCGCCAAACGGGCCTTCGACTACCCGGGCTTCGTGCCCGCCTACATCCGGCCTCTGTTCTGCTCCGGCAAGGGCCCCTTCCGGTGGGCCGCCCTGAGCGGCGATCCCGCCGACATCGCTGCGACGGACGAAGCGGTCATCAAGGAGTTCCCCGACAACGAGCAGCTGGTGCGATGGATCCGGATGGCTCAGGAAAAGGTGGCATGGCAGGGGCTCCCGGCGCGCATTTGCTGGCTCGGCTACGGCGAGAGAGACCGGATGGGTCTCCGTTTCAACGAACTCGTGGCCCGGGGTGCGATATCCGCTCCGATTGTGATCGGGCGCGATCACCTCGATTCGGGTTCGGTGGCTTCGCCCTACAGGGAGACCGAGGCGATGGCCGACGGCAGCGACGCGATCGCCGACTGGCCGATCCTCAATGCGTTGCTAAACACCTCCAGCGGAGCATCTTGGGTGAGCGTCCATCACGGTGGTGGAGTCGGCATAGGACGATCGATCCATGCCGGCGTGGTGGCAGTCGCGGACGGAAGCGATTTGGCGGCGCGCAAGCTGGAGCGCGTTCTAACCAACGACCCCGGCTCCGGCGTCGTACGCCACGTGGATGCCGGCTACGCGGAGGCGGCCGAGGTTGCGAGCAGGAGAGGCGTCCGGGTGCCGATGCCGCCGAGGCCCGGGGCGCCGAATGAAGGAGGCATGTGAGCTACCTGCTCACCATCCACTCGGATCTTCGAGAAAGGTGATGATGCGGTCCACGTCGGGACCGAGGGGGCGGTCCTCGACCACGGGCTCCACGAGCTCGGACAGTCGCGCAGCAAACGGTTGCAGGTTCGGTGGGGGAGCGGCGTCTCGTAGGACCCATGCCTGACGGATCACGAGCAGCTCGCAGGCAAAGACCTCCGAGACGAGCGAGGTCATGCGCCGCAGGCTTGCCGCCGCCTCGAAGGAGAAAGTCATGGCGTCCTCCTGCCCCAGGGAGGTGTCGCCGATCCCGATGCTGGCCGGCGCGCCGAGCCGGCGTAGCCGGTTCAGGCAACCGAGGACCCTCTTCTGCACCACCACGAGTCCACAGCTGTGGCCCGGCGCGCCGGCGAGTTGGTCCGGCAGCCCGCTGAAGCGGTTATCGAGCAGGCGATGCGTCCTCTGCCCCGAGAGCTCGGCGACGCGGACGAGCGCAAGACCGAGTGAATCAAGTCCGGCGGCCAGCTCGATGGCGTGGAAGGAGCCGTTGCTGAGAAAGCGTCCGTCGGTGAAGACGGGAGAGTCACCGACCGAGGCCAGGGCACGGGCCACGTCCGCTTCGAGCCGGGACAGGGCTCGCGCGAGGTGTACGAGCACCTGGGGGATCACTCGGTATGAGACCGGCGCCTGGATGCTGACTGTCGTGGCCCTCGAGGATCCCAGCAGCAGAACACCAAGGCGGTCCAACACCTCCGCTGTGAGCGGGTCATCGGTGAGCTCTCCCAGTGCGCGATCGTACGGATCGAGCGGGGCCTGCAGAGCATCGATGGCCGCAGCGGCGATGAGCACCGCGGCCTCCCACAATCCCCGTCCGGCGCGCCGGCCGGCGAGGGCCAGCGCGATCGCGCCCGGCGCGCCGGCAAGGAGTGCGATCCCTTCTTTAGCTTGAGGTTCGTAAGGCGTCACACTTCGTTGTTCGAGGGCTTGACTTGCCGTGATCGTCGAACCGTCGGAAGCGAGCACGTGACCCGCCCCGACGAAGGTCTGGAATGCGTGTGCAAGGGGGAGAACCTCCCCCGACGATCCGACGGAGTGTCTCGGGATTGCAGGGATGAAATCGTCGTTCAAGCGGTGGGCCAAGAACAGACAGAGCTCAGGCGTGACGCCCGCATGGCCGCTGAGGAAGCCGGACAGACGAGCGACGAGCACCGCGCGCGCTTCTTCGATCGACAACCATGGAGGGGAGCCGACCGCACGACCCAGCAACAGGTTGCGTTGATGACGCAGCAGATCTGCTTCGCCCACATCGGCCCCCGCAAGATAACCGGTCCCGGTGTTGACTCCGTAGACGCGTGCTCCCGAGTGCAGCGCGGCGAGCATCTCGGTGCGCCGCGTCTTCAGGAGGTTGAGCAGTTCCGGGTCGAGCGCGATGTGTTCGCGCCGCCAGGCAATTCGTTCGACTACATCGGTTGTAACGTCCCTCATCGTCCGAATGGTGATCATCGCCACAGCGTATGCCCGGCTCCCAGCAGAGCGGAGCGATCAGGCCGTTGTGGAGAAGCGTCCCGTCGTCAAGGAGGAGCTCCGTGTCAGTTCGGTATCAGTAAGGAGTCCGTGACGGACGAAGAGGCCGTGGACGCCGATGTCCGCAAGGAGCGCATCGACATAGACGAAGATGGCAAGTCCACGAGCTCGACCGAAACCACCAGATAAGACAAGAGAATGCTCTGCGGCCGAGCGGCCGCGGAGATGCAACCGACGGCGGCTCGCTCAGGCGGTCCGCCGTCCGCGTTGACGGTCGTCGCCGGATTGCTCCCCGGCCAAATAAAGGGAACTGTCTTCCGTGCGATCCTCCGGGCGGAGGGCTTGCGCAATCAGACCCGCGAACGATGCTGCGCCAACCGCCAGGACCACTCCGAGAACGAACTGCATCCACTCCGGAGGTTGCGCGGCTACCGCAATCAGTCCAACGAGGATCATCACCCCAAGCAAGGCGATTGCTGCCAAACCTGCCCCGAGTGTCCATCTCAAGAAGTCCCGCCCCTCGCCCGTTCCGCCCCGATCGCTCACTCTCGGTCCCCCTCCTTGTCCTTGCTCCCGCCCCCAGGAGCGCCCGACCTAAGGGCAGGCGGCGCCTGGGGACGCCGGCCGATAACGTCTATCGGCACCTTCCGGGGTGGGCTTTAGGGAAAAAAGCCCTCGCGGCGGAGGGTGTCCGGCGCCGCGAATAGGGAAAGGGCCCGGGCTCCTCTTCAAGAGGGCATCGGGGACCGAGCAGCGCCGGCTTTTCGCCGGTCCCTTTGTCCCCGTTTGGTTGCTGCGGCGGGAGCTGATCCCCTTGTGCCCGAGGTCGACGGCTTACGGTTCCAGGTGTTGCACACGTCCGATGGCGCCGACGCTTACAGGCGGGCCATCACCCAGGACGTCCGGGGGGCATTCAACCTCGCGGCCGAGCCGGTGCTGGACCCGCAGGAGCTTGGACAGATCTTGCGCGCGAAGCCCGTGAGGGTATCGCCCGGCTTGCTCCGCGGGGTCGTCCGCGCAACCTGGCGGATGCATTTGCAGCCGACTCCGCCGGGATGGCTCGACATGGGCCTGAACGCGCCGATC
>JALZIQ010000088.1 GCA_030860205.1 Actinomycetota bacterium
TGATCCTGGAAGGCCCTCAGCTTTCTCAGAGGGACCGCCCAGCCCAAGGTAATGTCCCGGGCGGTGGGGTCGACACCGAACTTCACCCGCAGCGGCCGGCCCTCGGCGAGACGCTTGGCCAGCTCCCCCTCCGGCACGACGTGCTCGGCGCGCCGGGACAACATCGAGGCCTCCTCCTGTGGATTCTCTGATTTGCTTGGGTTGCTCGAGGCTTCCATATGGGGATCCTTTGGCCCGGATAAGAGGGCGAACCGACGCTCTCCCTCGCTACTATGAAGGGTGATGAAGGCCAACCGAAGCGGCGTCACCATAGTAATTGCGGTCTTGGCCGTGATGGCTTTGTCCTGCTCCCAATTAGAGAAGCTGCCGAGCCTGAAGGGAAGGGACCTCAACCTCGAGGCTGATCAGGCTCAGACATCCAAGATCTTCGACGGTCGCGGCCGCCTGGTCACAACCCTTCACGGCACCGAGAATCGGACGTCGATTCCCCTGAAGCGGATCCCTCGCCACGTGCGGAGGGCCGTCATCGCCATCGAAGACGAACGCTTCTTCCAACACGACGGAGTCGATCTCAAGGCGGTCGTCCGGGCCCTGGTCGCAAATATCAAGCAGGGAGAGATCGCGGAGGGCGGCTCCACCATCACCCAGCAGTACGTAAAGAAAACGATCATCGCTCCGGGGGCAACCGCCGAGCAATCCATGGAGCGCAAGATCAAAGAGGCCATCCTCGCCCGGCAGCTAGAGAATCGATTGAGCAAGCAGGAGATCCTCAAGCGATACCTCAATACCGTGTACTTCGGCGAGGGCGCCTACGGCATCCAGGCGGCGGCCCAGGCCTACTTCAGCAAGGGCGCCGCCAAACTCAACCTGAGAGAGGGAGCCTCACTTGCGGGCCTCATCAAGAGCCCCGAGGCCTACAACCCACTCAACAACCCGAGGGTCGCCAAGAACCGACGCAACCTGGTGCTGTCCAAGATGCGCGAGCTGGGCTGGATGTCGAAGAAGCGCGCGCGGCGCGCCAAGCGCGGGGGCCTATTGCTCGACCCGGCCAGGGAAAGGATCAGATATCCGGCCCCCTACTTCGTCGACTACGTCAAGCGCCTGCTCACCTACGACCCCCGTTTCGATGTGCTGGGCAGCACGCCCGGACAACGTACCGAGGAGCTGTTCGAGGGAGGGCTGAAGATCCATACGACCATCGACCTCAGGATGCAGAAGGCGGCGGAGGCGGCGGTGCGGCAGGTGCTCTACCAGTCCACCGATCCGTACGCGTCCTTGGTCGCAATCGATCCCCGAACCGGTTACGTGCGAACCATGGTTGGCGGACGCGACTTCTTCGCCCCTAAAGGAAACGACCCCTACGCCAAGGTCAACCTCGCAACCGTGATCGAGCCCGGCCTCGGCGCCCGGAAGAGCGGAGGGGACGGCCCGGGGGCGGGCCGGCAGGCGGGCTCTTCCTTCAAGGTGTTCGCGCTTGCCGCCGCCATCAAACAGGGGATAACACTATCCAAGACCTACGACGCAGGGGGATCGTGTATCACGCTGCCCTTGCCGGGCAGCACCGAGCCCTACCGCCCCTGCAACTACGAGGGCAGCGCCTACGGAAAGATCTCGCTGCTCGAGGCGACCGTGAACAGCGTAAACACCGTATTTGCTCGACTCGGTGCTGAGATCGGTCCCCACTCGGTCGTGCGCACGGCTAAAAAGATGGGGATTCGGACGCCGCTGCAACCGGTCCTGTCTGCGCCCCTGGGCAGCAACGGCGTCAACGCCCTGGACATGGCGTCCGCCTACGGCACACTCGCCGCCAACGGGCGCCGTCATTCCCCGGTGGCGATCACCAAGATCGTCGACTCTCGGGGCAGGACCATATACCGGGCTACGCCCCGGCCGAAGCGGGTGCTCGACCCCGTGACCTCTTATCTGACAACGAGCGCCCTCGAGCAGGTGATCACCCGCGGCACCGGGGCGGGCGCGGGGATAGGGCGCCCGGCGGCCGGCAAGACGGGAACGGCGCAGGAGTATCGCGATGCCTGGTTCGCCGGCTACACGCCGAATCTCACGGCTGCGGTTTGGGTCGGATATCCGGAGGGCCAGATCGAGATGAAGACGTCCTGCTACGACACCGCCGCATGTCGTCCGACGCGCATTCAAGTGACGGGCGGATCGTGGCCGGCGGAGATATGGCAGGCGTTCATGCTTCGGGCTCTGGCCAACACGCCCGCGCTCGACTTCAAGGCTCCAAAAGGCGGCATCACCACGGTGGTCATCGATACCCGAAACGGATGCCTGGCGGGGGCCTTCACTCCGGCCGACGCCCGCGCCGAAGCGGTCTTCGCAGCCAACACGGCTCCAACCCGCTCCTGCATCGAGCCCGGCGACCGCAACAAGGTTCCGGGGGTCCTGGGTCTCTCGGTCGACGCCGCCACCCAGGCCTTGAGCAAAGAGGGGTTCGGCGTCTCGGTGGACAAACGCCAGACGTCTGAGGCGCCACCCGGCGTGGTAATCGGACAGGACCCCTCCAGTGGGACCGCAGTCGCTGCCGGCACGACGGTGACCCTGCTGGTATCCGAGCCGGCTCCCAAGCCCGAGCCGGAACCTTCGCCCGAGCCGAGTCCATCGGATTCACCTGGGGACGACGGCCCGGGCGGCGAGGGCCCGGGTGGCGAAGGCCCGGGTGGCGAAGGCCCGGGTGGCGAGGGCCTGGGTGAAAACGGCCCGGGTGAAAACGGCCCGGGTGGGGGCAACGGCGCGCCCGAATCCACGCCCGGCGCCGGCCCTGGGTAGTCTCGGACCTGCGCCAGACAAGAAAGGGAAGGAAGCCATGAAGAAGCGATCACTCGGCGGTCAGGGATTCGAGGTTTCCGAGCTTGGGCTCGGCTGCATGGGTATGTCGGAGTTCTACGGAACGGCCGACGAGTTCGAGGCGCTTGCCACCATCCAGCGATCTCTCGACCTGGGATGCACCTTCCTGGATACGGCCGACATGTACGGACCCTTCACGAACGAGAAGCTCGTGGGGAACGCGATCGACGGACGGCGCGCCGAGGTGGTGCTGGCGACCAAGTTCGGCAACCAGCGCAAACCCGACGGGACGATGATCGGCGTCAACGGGCGCCCCG
>JALZIQ010000092.1 GCA_030860205.1 Actinomycetota bacterium
GCCAGCTCCTCGTTTCTCCGCACCTCTCGATGCTTGGACGGCAGGAGTGCAGAGGCGTGACCTTATCGGCGGGTTGATCCACGAGTACGAGCGAGCCGCGTGACACGCGATCGGGTTTTCGGCACCCACAGGCCCCCACCCGCAGATAGGTCGGGGGGCCAGCGTCACTCTAGACCAAAGGACCACGCGACAGCGTGAGTCAAGTATGGGTAGCCCATCCGTTACAGCTGGTTAGAAGAGCGTCTCAGTTCGGTTGCCCTATCTAATTCCTACCAATGAGCGTAGCTTGAAACTCGGACTAGGAAATGAGGCACAGTGACCGACCTAAGAGTCGATGGCGACGAGCGGAAGATCTTGGAGGCAATCGCATCAATGCGTAAGTATGAGGCGAACGTGGTTGGGATGACCGAGGACAAGATCATGGGCCGGGTCGGCATGTCCCTCGGAACTGTGCGATCTGCTCTGGGTACCCTTCGGAAACACGGCCTCATCCTGACGGGACCGACTAATGGTGCAACTGAGGCACGTTGGGGGTTCCCCAGCGACGCCTCTCGCCTGACTACGGCGGGCAAAGAGGCGCTTAAAGGATAGGCCCGACGTGTGGTTCTTCTCGAAGATCTCAAGGATGCCGTCGTCGATGCTTTCCACCGCGCTGGTGACGAACAGGCTAGGAGACTCCCCATCTCGCTCGAAGGCTTGCGGAACGTAGGCTTTTGAAGTCCTTTTACCGACCGGGTGCCGGATTAGGGCTCGGGTGTGCTGAAAAGCAAGTGGGTCATCCATACCTCAGTCCGTTTTACGTGGGGTGGCGGGCTAAGCGGTTGGCCCTGTTGCAGCATGTCGTTAAAGGTGTGGAAGTCTTCGTTGTAGACCTCAATTTCGCTTTCGTTGAAGTAGATCACCCTATATCTGGTCTCCCTAACCATTTGTCTTTTCCCCTCTGACGGTACGTTGGGCCCTGCTAATGAATCCTTGACTTTACGCCCCCGCCTCAAAGATCCAGACGGAGTTTGCGAGATCGGATCCTGATCGAGCCCACACGTAGGCACCGAGGGGATGGCAAAGGCCCTCTGCTCGCATACGTCGAGGAACTCCTGATCAACGGGCGACTGAAGGAGGCCCCGGGGAAAGAACCGTGATGCCGAGGTGTTGTACCAGGAGCGACAGCGGGTAGCACGTCACCGTGCCGTGGTCGAGGTCGGCAGCCCGAGGGTTAACCGCCACTACGGTTGTCCGTCCTAAGCGAGACGGCCTGGGCGGCTGCTTTGGATTCATGCTTAGTGAGACCCCGGACCACGATCTCGACCGCGACAACGTCCGTTCCGGCGTGCTCCTTGTCGTGGGCCGCCTCCCACGCCGCTTCCTCGGAGGTTGGGTAGAGCGACCGTCCTGGGTCGCCGGTCGGCTTCGTTTCGACATATCGAAACCCTTGCCCAACTGTGCCGCTGTCGACATGGCCCTCCTGAGAACGAGAGGGTAGTTTGCGCGGACGCCAGGCGTTCTTCCACTGCTCCTCGGTCACCGGCGTGTATTCGTACTCGATGTTGTCTGGGTCCGCGTCGACGTGACCTTCGTTGTCCAGGTACTCGCCGTTCTTCTCAAACGTATCGACCGCGGTATCCGTATTGTGCTGATTGACCTCGCGCTCCAAGTTCCAGTTCCAGTCGTTGTTCTTGTATGTGGCCGAGCGCCAGCCGCAGACCTTACAGGCGGCGGTGATGTTCTCGCCAGGATCGTCGGCAACCCACACCTCGTACCAGGTCTCGCAGGTCTCGCGAGGCTGGAGCCTGGGCTCCTGGACCCCTCCGTCGGGGTCGAAGAGCCACACGGTGTTGCAACCGTCGCACCACTTCGCCACCGGTTGCCACTTATTCTGGACGCGAGCGTTGAGCGAGCGGACGAGACCGCCGCACTGGGGAGCGGGCCCCGACAGGTGCTCGAGGTGGAATGCTGTGTGCGGCGGCGGCCTCCCCATAACCGTCTACAGTAACACCCTTCCTGCGGCAAGTTGGATTCCAATAAGCATCAAGGGGTGACCGAAGCACTAGCTGGATCTCCGCGTCATTCGGACCATCCGCTCCATGACGGTAGAGTCACCTGGCCGATGCTCCACAAGACCCCGCGCATCGCCCCACACCGGCGTCCGGGGCTTCTGCAGGGACTCCAGCGCCAGCGCCGGGTTCGAAGCCGCCGGCCCACCGCTGACGGCGTACCCGGGCTCGACCGACGCGACTACTTCAGGATCCGGTACCGCAGGTGAATGGCGTGGCGGGACTCGATCACCTCGACCCGCTCCAGTTGGATCGGACCGCCGAGGTGCTCGAACAGCCGGGTTCCGCTGTTCAGGATCACCGGGGCGACGTGCAGGAACCAGCTCGTTCACCAGCCCGGCCGCCAGCGCCTGCTGGATGATGCTGCGCCGCCCATATAATGTGCACCAGCTTGTCCCTGGCGGCCACGATCGCCTGCTCGATGGCGTGCTTGATGCCCTCGGTGACGAACGTGAACGTGGTCTTGCCCCTCACGACCACGTCACGATCACGGCCGGCTTGCCCTTGGTGGGCACGACGTGAAGTGTGCCGCTCACCTCAGAGATGGTTCGGTGGATAAGGGCGAAACCGTGGCGGAGGTCGAGATCGGCAACCTGGAGCCCCGCCCACTCACCTGACGATCTCCTCGAATCCCGGCCGAGGGCTCGTGGGCCTCAAGACCTGGTTCTGGCTCGAGGGAGGGGGGCAGCCCGCTCTCAGACTCCCTGTCGGCTTTCGGTGTCAGGGTCGACGTGCAAGCTCTTCCGGTGAATTACCAGTGGGACTTAGGCAACGGAAGGACCACGACGACTTCATCTCCTGGCAACCCTTATTCGCAGCGCTCCCCCGTGACGCACACTTATGAGCGGTCCTCGGTGGCACATCCTGCCGGCTACACGGTGTCGGTGACGAGCGTCTTCGACGTGAGATGGCGGACGAACGGAGGGCGGTGGCCCGCTTCCGGGAATCACAAGGACTTCGGAGCGAGCCTATCCCGTAGCCGAGTCGCAGGCCGTGAATTCCGATGCCTAGAAGACTGCTCGCCGCGACCGATTGCTTGCGATGCTTGCCGGCGTGCCGGTGGCGCTTCTTAGTTCGCCGGGGGCCCCACCTTTCGGAGTCTCCCCGATCTGGATGAACTGAGGCGGGCAATCGAGCTCAGATGGGTTCCGGTGGTCGTGGGCCATTCAGATACTGGCCCTACTCGCATGGGCGCTGTGGGCTTACCTAGTTCTAGCCGTGCTGCTCCGCATCGCAGCACGCCTCGAGGTGCGACTGAGATCGGCGGGAAGGGTGTGGGCGACGAGCGAGGCGTGGACCTTGAGCCCGGTGAAGCTGACCGTCGATTTCGTCGTGGGAGCCGCCCTCCTGAGCGCAAAACTGACCCAGGGATCGGCGAGGAGCTCGCCCACTAGTCAGCAGGCTGGGGAGCGGCAACGCTCGCCCCGCATGTTGCGACTCTGCGATCAGATTCTGGGGAATCCCACGAGATCGCTCAAGATCGCTCGTCGCGACAAAGCGATGAATTGGCCCCGAAGACATCCGGAAGGATGATCGGTCACGGAAGCTACGTCGTCCGTCCAGGTGACTCGTTATGGAGCATCGCGGAGCAGAGACTCAACGATCCCTTCAGGTGGACGGAGATCTGGCAACTCCATCAAGGTCGTGAGATGCCCGGCGGGCAGCGACTGCTCCGGCCCGGTTGCATCCGGCCCGGCTGGACCCTGCATCTCCCAGAGACAACACGTGATGCTCAATCGCAGCCCCTCGACGATAAGTTTGTCCTCAAGGGCTGGTTCTCGATGCCGATGAGTAAACATGATCACTTCGGTTAACCAGATCGCCCCCCATTGATCGGGTATCACAATGGCTCGCTGGAGTGGTGTTAGAGGCCCAGGATCAAGGCTCGGCATGACTAGTCATGAGAGGCCTCCGCTGAGGCAACCCGTGCGCTTCCAACACATTTGGGGAGCCTGACCACATGATGACGAACCGGCGTCGACCAACGGGGAGGATGGGATGCGATCAGTTTCGGAGACGCCGAGAAACGATCCTGGACAGAGCTCTGATTACAACTGCAAAAGCATCATGAATCGGACGTATCCGTTGACTAGCTCAGTTGGCTCTTCGAATGTCTCACCTCTCGGCGACCAGCGGTCCGACTCGGACTTTCGCGCGGCCCTTATTGCGACGATCGACGGGATAGTGGTGGTGGATGGGGCTGGGATGGTGCGCTTTGCAAACACCGCAGCAGAAACCCTGCTCGGGCAGGATCCCGGCGCCCTCCTCGGGCATCCCTTCGGACTCCCGCTGGCTACGAGGGGCCACATCGCCGAGCTCGATGTGTTGCGGCCGGATGGCGCTCAAGTAGTGGTCGAGATGCACATCGGCGCAATGACATGGCAAGGTGAGAAGGCCGAGCTCGTAACCTTGCTTGACATTACCTCACGTAAGAAGGCTGAGAACGAACTGCGCTCGAGTGAAGAACGCTATGCCCTGGCCTCGCGCGGCGCGAACGACGTGCTCTGGGACCTCGATCTGAATACCGGACACCTGTATACTTCGGCGCGCTGGGATGACATGCTCGGACTGGCCACGGAGAAGATGTCTGAGCCGCCGGTGAAATGGATGGGTCGCTGGATCGGCCGGGTTCACCCAATGGACGTCTCTTCGTTTGATGCCGAGCTGGAAAGACACCTGCGAGGAGAGACCGATCGCGTGAAGCACGAGCACCGTCTCCGCCACGCCGATGGCTCTTACATACCCGTGCTCGTGCGGGGCGCTGCCGTGTATGACCACGAGCGCCCGGTACGACTTGCGGGGTCCATTACCGACCTCACCGCCGCGCACGAGCTCCGTTATCAGGCCTTCCACGATGGCCTCACCGGCCTTGGCAACCGAACGCTGTTCCTCGAGCACTTGAAGACCGCTCTCGGTCGGGAGAAGAGGCTAGAGGGCGACTATCAGGTCGTCGTTCTGTTTGTCGATCTAGACCGCTTCAAGTCCGTCAACGACAGCCTTGGGCATGAAGCCGGGGACAGGCTTCTCACCATCGTGGCGCGACGCCTCACGGACTGCCTGCGCCGCAACGATCTGTGTGCTCGACTGGGTGGCGATGAGTTCGCCGTGCTTCTCGACGGCGTCACTGACTCCCAGGCAGTGCTCACCGCCACACTTCGAATCCAGAAGGAGATTGCCCATCCGATCCAGCTCGGCGACCAGAGCGTTTACACAACTGCGAGCATCGGCATCGTCCTGCCAGACGGGCAGCACCTCGACGGCGAAGAGGCGCTCAGGCACGCCGACATCGCCATGTACCGAGCCAAGGCTCGCGGACCCGGCAACTTCGAGATCTTCGAGCGCAGCATGCACAAGAAAGCGGTTGAGGGACTGCGCTTGCACAGCGAGTTGCAGGGAGGGGTGGAACGCTCCGAGTTCATCGTGCGGTATCAGCCCATCGTGGACCTCGTCGACGGCCACATCACGGGGTTCGAGGCGCTGCTTCGGTGGAGGCACCCGGAGCGAGGCATCCTCGACGCTGAGTCGTTCATAGAAGGCGCCGAGCAGACCGGCGCCATCACTCCGCTGAGCTGGAGGACTCTGACTTCAGCCTGTCGGCAAGCCAAGGCATGGACTGCGCTCAACCCGTCTATTCGAGTCAGTGTCAACGTGTCAAACCACCAGTTCACGCAGCGCGACTTTGCCGACCAGATCGCGGTCGCCCTGCAAGACAGCGGGATTGCCGGATCAGCGTTGCAGCTCGAGATCACGGAACGGGTAATCATCGACGACTACGCCTTTTCGACCATGCAGCTCGAGCGTTGTCACGCTCTTGGGGTCGACACAGTCATGGACGACTTCGGCACCGGTCAATCGTCGCTCATGACCCTGCGCAAGTTGCCCATCGACGGGCTCAAAGTCGACCGGTCTTTCATCGCGGGGCTTGAGTTCAACGATGAGGGCGCAGAAGTAGTGGAGGCCATCCTTGCCTTGGGGCAGAGCCTGAGGCTAGAGGTCGTCGCCGAGGGGATCGAATCTGCAGGACAACGCGCCCGACTGATTGACCTTGGCTGCCTAGCTGGGCAGGGGCACTTGTTTGAGCGGGCACTCGATTCCAAGGAAGCGACGATTTTGCTCGAACAACAGCCGCCGTGGACTCCTGGGGCGCTGGTCCGCGGCTAAGACCTCGAGGTGAACCGCCCCGGGTTTCATTGGCGACCTCCCTATCCAGGCGCCGGTACCAACATCCTGGGCCGCTTTGAGGAGCTCTGGTACGGCTTGTTCTGCAAGTGCAAGTAGTACAAGTTGGCCAGACTAGCTCGCGTGTCGCCAACGATCCGGACCGAAGACTTTGTTGGACGCAAAGGAGTCGCCGAGCTCCTTGGTCTCCGCCACGCTGAGAGCGTCACCACCCATCAGCGTCGCTATTCGAGCATGCCGCGTCCGGTCATTATAGCCGACAGTGGCCGTTGCCGCCTCTGGCTGAGGCAGGAAATACAGAGCTGGGCGGATAGCCCAGCCGCTTGAAGACTTGAAGGTGGCCGTGACGCGAAGGTGACGAGAGTCCTCGATAGCACACGCCTCAACAAAAGGACTTCGCCGGGCTCATAACCCGGAGGTCGTGGGTCCAAATCCCACCCCTGCAACCACACAGGGCGCCGGTCGATGCTGGTCCTGGTTCGCTTGACCACGCGGTGCAGGAAGCCGTGGTTGGGCCCGCGGGCTCGCGCCGCCGACGCGGCTGAAGGGTGCATTTACTCGATCCCCCCGGTGACCAGGCGTCATAGCCTTCTTCGATCAGCCAATCGAACGAGGGAGGGCAATGCTTCTATCGCTCACGTACCTGGTGGTTCGGATGGTGCTCAGGTTGCTGGCCCCAGATGGCCAGGACAAGGCGGCCAAGGATCTCGAGATCATCGTGCTCCGTCATGAATTGAGCGT
>JALZIQ010000008.1 GCA_030860205.1 Actinomycetota bacterium
GGGAAAGTCCTACCGGATGCGGGCCCATAGGAAGGCGGCTCTCGAGGTCGAGGGGGTGGGAACTATGATGTGATCGAGCTCTGCACTTTTCTTGATCAGAACTGTGCACTTCTGGTGATCGCCTACACGGCCATAACCCTCTTCCGGGTCCGCCGGATAGGCGTGCTCCTCCTTGTTACGACCTCGCTGCATTAGACTTCCTGAACCAGGTTCCTGAAACTGATGGCACGCTTGAGCGCGTCCCATCTCCTTGGGCTGTACGGCAGCCAAATCGCTGTCCTCGCAGGCACACTCAGGGGTCCGGTTCACGACTCGCAATCTTTCGCGCCTCCTGCAGTGCCGGGATTACGGCAGACATCTGTGCCGCGACCGCCGTCGTTGCTATTATTCCCCCGGCCACCATGGAGGCTATCGTGTCCATCAAAGCCGGATAGGCGGTCGTTGCCACGACGTCCACGCAGTGTCGGAACCAAGATTGCCGTTCAGGTGATCGCTACGCTTTCCTCCCTTGAGGATGTCACCAGCTTGCGAGCCGATCACCACTTCAAAATATCCCAGAGAGTCGGTCCCGTCCGCCGCAACTGCGGTTCCCCGGGCAAGATTTACAACCACGGAACCTGAATCATAGGAATAGTCACAACAGCTTTCGGTGAACAGGAGGTCGTCTTTTCCACGCCCACCTAAGAGTACGTCGTCGCCCGCCTCACCATGAATCGCATCATCACCTCGGCCGCCACTAACCCGGTCGTCGCCCCCTTCGCCATTCAGCCGGGTGTCGTTCCCCTTCCCCCCACGCAAGCGGTCCTGTAACGGGCCTCCGTTGATGTAATCCCGAGATCCTTTTCCAAGCAAGACGTCGTGACCTTTGGGATGAGAGAGGCCATCGCCGTGACCGTCCCCATACAGCGCGTCACCGTGGCGTCCGCTTTTCAACTTGTCATCGCCGGCGCCCCCGATCAGCAATTGCTCCTCCGCACGAGCACCCGGACCGGAGCAGATGAGGTCATCTCCTCCGTGCCCGTAAATGTTGTCCACACCCCCTCGGCCGACGATCACGTCGTTACCGGAGGTTCCTTCCAAATCGTCGGCAAACTCAGTACCGACAATTGTGGCGCTCTTGCCGAAGCACTCAGGGACAGCAGCCAAAGCCACCGGGACCAGTTGAGACCAGCTGAGCAGTGACGTCAACAGGCATACGGTCGTCCTCTGGGCCTTCATGACAACCTTCCTCGCATCGGAAGCCCCTCCCCCCGGCATTGCGGGTCCCTCCCTGGTGGACACCTACTCCCTAAACGAGCTGTCGACCTCGATAGTTGCTCCCTTTAGGGAATTCGGGCACTCGCGTTCTCGCGTCAGCTGCGCAGTAGATCTCGACCGTTCCGCCGCTCTGGTCGATGTCGGCGTCGGCACCGTAGCCGACGATCTGGCCGTTCTGGGTCCAAACATCCCCCACCAATTGTTTCACGGCGTCCCATCTCGTCCCCAGCCCCCCTTGACCCATTTCCTAAAGCTGAATTCACTATTCGCTTGGCGAGCTCACAGGGATCTTGCCTTTGGGGTGTCCGAAGCGCGCGTTATGCGTCCGCTCCCGGTCACAGGGATGATCGTATATACTCGCGGCATCCTGCCACTTTTCCGTCACCCGCTTCCGATGGGTGCCGTCTCGATTCATCGTAAAAATCCAGTGAAAGGCTATCTTCTTGCCGCTGGGCGACCAGGTGGGGCTTCCGTTACCTTTATTACCGGTTTCATATCGGGTGCCCAGGTTGGGTCGTAACTGTCGTCTGCTCTGTCCGTAACTTGAGCGCGCCCTCTGCCATGAGCCTTGATTGTGTAGATCTTCTGACCGAAACGGTCGAGGTGAGTGTAGGCGAGCTTCTTGCCGTTCGGCGACCATGTCGGATCCCATTCGGTAGCAGAATTGTCGGTCAGCCGCCGATCGCCCTTGCCGTTTCCCGGTACTGAAAGGTCTGGTCAGAGCCTATTTTGGGCCGGGGAGGGGAATCGAACCCGTTGACCTGCTCATTACGAGCTATCAGCGTCTAAGCGCTGTGCTCACCTGCATCTGTGCAGGACGATCGTGAGCAGAAACGGCATAGTCATCTACTGTGGCCCAACCGCGGCCTCGACGCCTCGGCCCTCATAGAGCTTGATGTGTTTCCCACTCGCTCACGCGCTCCAGGAGTCGCCCATAATGACTCCTCCCGCCGGCCAAAATTCTATCCTATAGAAATGGGCGGCCGTCGGTCATCCTGTTCGCGATCAAGATCCCTCAGCCCGCCTCCATGGCAACTGGCGGCAGTTTGCCTGCTTTGTCAAGCTCGGCCTCGACGAACTGATAGGTGTTACGAAGACCATCCTCGAGACTCACCAGTGGTTCCCACCCGAGCACCTCACGCAGTAGCGAGTTGTCGCTGTTGCGCCCCCTTACGCCCTGGGGTTTGCTGGTGTCGTGGCGCTTGTCGACGCTTTTGCTTGCCGCTTTGGCAACGAGATCGACAAGGTCGTTAACGCTTATGAGTTCGTCGGTCCCGAGGTTAAGAGGTTTGGCGAAGTCCGACTGCATAAGGCGGAAGATGCCCTCCACGCAGTCGTCGACATGCATAAACGAACGTGTCTGCAGTCCGTCGCCCCACACTTCGATGATGCCACCATCTTCGACCAGAGCGATCTTGCGGGCAATAGCTGCTGGCGCTTTCTCGCGACCCCCATCATAGGTGCCGAGGGGGCCATAGACGTTGTGGAAACGCGCTACACGAGTGGGCAACTTGCCGTCCTCGTCGTAGTACTGGCACAACTTCTCGGCGTACAGCTTCTCCCAGCCGTAGCCCTCTTCTGGGTCCGCCGGATAGGCGTGTTCCTCTTTGAGCGGTGTGACCTCCGGTGACCTCTGTAAATACATCGGGTAGATGCACGCCGATGATGAGTAGAAATAGCGGCTCACGCCATTTTGATACGCGGCTTCTAGCATATGGGCATTGATGAGCACGTTGTTGCGGGCGATGTCGGCGTGATTGCCGGTGATGTAGCCGATCCCACCCATGTCAGCCGCGAGTTGATAGACCTCGTCGACGTCGCGCGTCGCGGCAAGGCACTCCTCCCATTTGCGGAGGTCGAGCATCTCGAACTCGTCGGCGCGCGACGCCTCGTACTCGGGTTCCTTGATGTCGACGCCGCGCACCCAGTAATTCCGGTGCTTCAGATAGGCCACCATGTGGTGTCCGATAAAGCCACCCGCGCCTGCCACCAACGCCTTTTTCATAGGAGACGCTCCTTTTCCTGGGGGTTTTTCGGCCCCGCAAAGCGGGCTCTTATCTCTTGTCCGCCAACCCCAAGCAGTTGGGCACCGAACAGCGCCATGAAGCGAGGGTTGCGGTACAGATAGCGTCTCCACAGCCGGCGAGGCTCCGTCACCAGGCGAAACAACCACTCAGTGCCACTTTTCTGCATCGCCAAGGGAGCTTGTCTCTTGCGCCCCGCAAGGAAGTCGAAGGCAGCACCGACGCCGACCATGACTGCATCGACCTTGTCCCGGTGAGCGATCATGAAGCGCTCTTGCTTGGGTGTGCTCAGACCGATGAAGAGAATTCGTGCTTTTGACGCCCTGATGTCGTTGATGATCTCGCGGTCCTCTTCCTCGGTAAGAACCCTGAACGGGGGGCTCACCTTGTATGCGATGTTCAACTCCGGAAACCGCCGCTCCAGAACGGCGCTGAGGTCATCGAGGGCATTGGGAGCACCCCCGTAGAGGCCTATGGGTATACCCCTCTGCGCGGCTTCTGCACACAACACCGGGGTGAGGTCCGGACCGTAAACGCGCTCTGCAGCGGGACAACCAAGACGGCGCAGGCCCCACACCAGGGGCATCCCGTCGGACGTCACCATGTCGGCATCGTTCATGATCCGCATGAACTCGGGATCGTCGTGCGCCTCCATGACGTTGTTTACCGTGGCAACGGAGACGTATCTCGATTCCCCCGCACTCGCCCATCTGAGGATTCGGTCCGATGCCTCGTCGTAGTTCAAAGCATCTACCCGCATCCCCAAAATGTGTCGGCTCCCCAACCCGTCCGTCGAAGCATGCTCGGTCGTGGGTTTCAAGATGCCCCCTAAATCACTCGTGCTCTGCCGTCACTTTTCACCGTCTCCCCCAGAACTTGCTGCCCACCCCGAGCTGAAGTACCTCACGCAAAAAGATGACCTACACCACATATAACGAGTGTGATCACAATTCGTTACATCGCTCCGAAGAAAATCCAAGAAAGACTTCTGGTCTGCGAAGGCGTCTATCCCCAGAACGGTAATGACGCTCCGAACACACGCGACCACGTTGGCGGCTCACCCCATGACCGTGCAACCTGACCAGCAACCACCACGAACGCGACCTGTTGGGTGCCATGAACTCGATCGCGCGACACGCCGCCCGCTCAAGCTCGGACCCCAAATCGTTCCTCGAATATCTAAAAAGGGTACTAGTGTTCCGAGTCCGAAAAGACTCGCGTTTGTCTGGGGTCGTCTAGCTCCCCACGCAGCGCGCTACCACCGCGCAACGCCGCCTCGTTCCTGTCCTCGATGCCTTCTTTTTCCCCTGGACGCATGTCACTTCGTTACTTCCTAGAGCGATCACCCGTCTGCGAGAGGTAACTCTCGCTCAGATGACATCCAACGATCCGCTGCTTCCCTATCCGGCTTCTCCTTCCGTTAGTCCGGCCCCTTCGGTGACAGATTTGGCGGCTTCCGGATTTGCGACCGGCGTATTTGCAACATTCTATGAGTTACCGCAATGTTAATGGATCCCGACCTGCTCACATGGGTTGCCGATCCACCGCTGAATGAACTGGAAGTCACGGTCATCAAGATGCCCCCTCAGAAGAATAGGGAAGCGCTCGCGATAATCTTCACCGCTCCCCCTCGCTACGGAATTGCTACCAGGTAAAGAAATGCTCACACTCCCTCAAGACATCTGGATCGTTCCCCTGCCGACACGAGTCTCCGGCCGTCCCGTTGGTGCCTCCGTAAAGGTAGTCAGGTGCGCTCGTACCCTCCTCGGCGTCAAGCTGGTCGTTACCTGGCCCACCGTACTGATAGTCCGTGACACCAGGGGCTTGATCATGGTCCCCGAAGTAATCGTCCTCATCTCGCCATAGGACTTATCTGCTGCAGTGAACCCAAACAGTGAGTCTGCACCCGAATCCCCCTGAAGGTAGTCAGGTCCAGGGCCGCCTGGAGAACCACGCGGCCTTTCCCATCGCGGCCCTCGAAGCCGTTGGCGAAATGCGGGAGGTTTTGAAAGAGATCGAGCGCACCTCGGTACAGAGCGCCCGCGAGAAGGGCGCCAGCTGGGAGGACCTCGCCATCGCTCTTGGTGTAAGCCGACAGACCCTTTATCAGCGGCACCGTAACGGGCACAAGCCCCGGAAATAACTTTGCCCCGGCCCCCAGAGCCTGTCTAAGCTTGAGAGCGCTGCACGACCTTCGCCACCGTGGTCGGGTGCCAACGTGCGTCTTCGATTACCGTAGGGGCTCCTAGCTCGTTTAGCCTTCGTGCCGCTCCCGCGTAGCTACCTTCCGATTGATACGTGCGCAGCACACGTGCAGCAACCGTCGGGGATATCCGCTTCTCCGCAGGAGTACCGCCGAGCCTATTTTGAGCCGGGGAGGGGAATCGAACCCCTGACCTGCTCATTACGAGTGAGCCGCTCTGCCGACTGAGCTACCCCGGCCTCTCCTACACCGTCTGACGTGCGAACCTACCATTCGGAAGGGGTAGAACCTTTCGGTGAACTTATCCACCGGCGGGTGTGCCTGTCGAACGAATCGGCCACGTAAGAGCGCTCCGTCCCCATACTCGTCCACCGCCTCGCATCCAAATTCGGTGAGAACGAACAACGCGCTCGCTCCCGCCCGACCGCGCCGGTTTCGGCCGGACTTGTTTGCGCGCTGCCGGTGAGATCGCTTAGGGGTCCAGCTCGCCTTCGAACAAGGGAGAAGAACGCCCCCTGTGGGTCCGCTACAACTGCGAAGCGCCCGGCGGGCACCTCGGTTGCCGCCGCGGCGAGTCGGCCCACGGACTGCTCACGGCGCGCCGACGATTCTGTCCCCGTGCAGACGATTGCCCCACAATTGGCCGCCTCGCTTGCTCCTCGGTTTGCACTCGACCGATCCGGGTGCATAGTCACGCTTGTCCCGATCGTGCCACACTATGCCGAGACCGTTGCGTCGGAACGAGTTCTTCACGACTCTGATACGGGGACTGTTGCCGATGTAGACGCCGGCCCTATTCCGCTTGAATCTGTTCCGCTTGACCTTTTGGTCACAACTCGTTTCTATGAATATTCCGAATCGAGTGTTCCTTTTCACGACGTTGTTCTTGAACCTTCCGTACCTCATTCCAATGTCGGCGTGAATGCCGTCACAACCGTTGTGGATGACCCGGTTGCCGCGTAAGATGACCCGATTCCCCAGGACCATATGAATGCCGGCGCTGTTCCAACACGGATTTCCACGCTCAACGGGTCTGAGATCGAGATTGTTGTCATGCACTCGGTTACGTATGAGCTTCACGCCATTGGAACCGACATGTATGCCCGACTGACTGTTGTGGTGAACGTTGAGGTTGCGGCAAACGCTGTGCGATCTGCAAACAACTCCGACTCTCCCGCCCGACACTTCAAATCCGGACAACAACGAATCCTTGCCCGAAACAACCTCACCCCGGATTATCGTCCCCGGTTCGGCAATCCACCGGCTGTTGTCGGGTTGCTTAAGGTCCCCGCGGTAGACACCCGATTCGAACAGCACTGTTCCGGATCCAGACCGCAACGCTTCCTTGCGACTGGAAACGACCTGCCCTCCTGTTGACTCAAGAGCAAAGTCTTGCTCATCTGTTGACTCAACACCAAAGATTTGCTCACTTGTTAACTGCAGGCTCACGACTTGCTCTCTTGTTGACTCCACGCCAACTTTGGCGCTCGCATAGCCGCTAATCAAGGGGGTTGTCACGGTCAAAGCGACGCACGCGCACGCTGAAACAATTCTCTTGATTATCCCCATCTCCTCGTCCTTGCCGGAATCTAAGGCAGTGGCGCACCCTAGCAGTGATGAAGCGCTAAACAGTCCAAGCGTGTGGGACGGTCGGGTAGCTATTGTCGCCTGTCAGAAGACATCGGCGCGGCGCAAGCGCCGGAAGACCCAGATCCCGGGAGCGATCGGCAGCCAGAAGGTCAACATTCGGAAAGCCAAGACCCCTGCTATGGCCGGCCCGGAATGGACTCCGAAACTGGTGAGCCCCGCAATAAGTGCTGCCTCGGTGACGCCTAGTCCCCCCGGGACCGGCGCCACCGACCCCAGAGCCGAACCGACCAGATAGCTAACAGCGACGTGCTCGATCGAAGTCGAGCCGCCAAAGGCCCTGAGGGATGCAGCCAGCGTGAGGATGTAAGCGAGCGTCGTGCCTGCGGACCCCCCGAAGAGCGCAGCGGCTTTGGCCGGCCGACGCAGTAAGGGTAGGAACTCGCGCAACCCGGTTATTACGGGAGCCACGACCCGTCGCCGTCCCCACGGCAGGCCCACCACGGTGGATATGGCCAGTACCAAGGCAATCACCGTGATGAGCAAAGGCCAACCACGCGGCAAGCTCGGCACGCCCAAACCCTTCAACCCCAGGGCGACGGCCGAGATCGTCAGCAGCGTCATGTGAACCAAGAAACCCGCTACCGAGCTCGCGCTGACCGCGGCTACCGCAGCCGTGCGCGACACTCCGGTGCGCTCGAGGTAGCGCTCGTTCAAACCAACGCCCCCGATACCTGCCGGTGCAATACGGGATGTGAACGATGCAGCCACCTGCACCAAGAACGTCCGCGCAAGAACGAGCGGCTGCAACACGGCCCCGGTTAGGCTCAAGGCGGCCATCACGTAGGTTGCCGCAGACCCCAGTACTCCCAACAGCAACCAGTCGATCCGAGCATTCCGAACCGCACGCAGTGTTTGAGCCAGTTCACCTACCTGCGGCAGCAGCAGGTGGATCGCGAAGGCGGCGCCGAGAAGCCCAAGCCAAACACGAGGGCGCACAAGGATCCGCTCGACCTTCTCGACCGGAGGTATCTGAGCGCCTGCAAGAGTCGCCACCTCGGCCTTGATCTCGTTGAGCAAACCCTTGTGTTTCTTGGCTTGGGCGCGAGTCACCGTCGAGAGTGCAAACGGCTGCAGAATGCCGGCGGCAAGCACGAGCTCGTCAACGTTGATTGCCCGGGCCGCGGCGGCTACAGCCCTTTTGGCGCCGACTTGAGAAGCCGTTGCTGCGAGAAGCTCGGCGTCGTCGATCGCCAAGCGCCTCGTCGAGGCAGACGCCTCCGAAAACCCAAAGTCGATCAGCCACGGCTGCCGGTCCGAATCGACCATC
Source organism: Actinomycetota bacterium (assembly GCA_030860205.1). Classification (GTDB taxonomy): domain Bacteria; phylum Actinomycetota; class CADDZG01; order CADDZG01; family WHSQ01; genus JACDDL01. The sequence continues at coordinate 8,402 of JALZIQ010000008.1, forward strand.
CAATTGGCGAGGCGCATATCACGATGCGCTATTCGATGAATATGCAAAAGTGCTACCTGCAGCCAGATACGACGCAGCAACCCATCGTCGAACTCATCAGGAGCAAGGTCATCGAGCCCCTTGGCGGGGACCAGCTCCTGAGCCAGGATGGCGGAGTGATCCGCAGTCTCTGCGGCGACCATCATCGGGGGAACGCGACCACCAGCTCTTTCGGCCAGGAGCGATACATAGCCTTCGTGCTCCACGGCGCGTTTGGGCGTGGTGAACGGCGACTCGTCTTCAACCGTGCGGAACACAACAAAGCGGTAGAGCTTGAACAGCAGGTCGGCATCGCGCTGCTCCCTGTTCACGACCTTGACGAAAGCGCGCGAGCCGTCGAGTAGGTCGGCGACGAAGGGTGTGGAGCCGCGCGCATCCGCGCTCAAAGGCGTGACCGCCACGGCTTGGACTCCTGCAGCGTCGAGTGCGGAGCGAACCCCCTCCACCGTCGGTCGATTACCGGGAGCACCCCGCGCCAGATGGACGGCTGCTCCTATGAGCCATCCGAGGGCGGCTCCTCCGACGACATCGACAGGTAGGTGGGCGCCAACGTACATCCGCGCCAATGCGATCAACCCCACGAGTGCCCATAGAGCGCGCCGGATAGATCGGGGAAAGTAGGGGGCTGCAACAGTGACCAGCGCCGCTGCTACCGCCACATGGCCTGAGGGAAAGCCGAGACCAGCCTGCTCGGCACCGCGGAGCATGACATTCTCGAATACCCCGGCGGGTCGCTGACGCGCCACGAGAAGTTTCAGTCCCTTGGCGAGGAGATACGCGGATCCGCCGCCGATCAGTAGATCCAAAGCGAGACGGATTTTTCGCAACGCTAGCGCCAGGAGGACGACGACGCAGATTGCTCCGAGAGTGCCGGCCTGTTGGATGATCACGAGCGGAACCGTGAAGAGCGACGGCAACCTGTTGACCAAGTGAAAGATTTCGTGCTCGTAAGCACCGACCCGGCCCCCCCTGGCGATGAGGCAGGTCATTACCAACGTCACCGTCGCCAGGAAAACACGCACGAAGTCGCCCGGGTGCCGGTCAAGCCCTCCACGCTCGCTTGCCTCTCGGACCGCGAGGCGAGCTTGTCTTCTCCTGGTCTTGCCGCCTACCTCAGTTGCCACCCCACCCCCGCTTGTATGGTCCCCGTCCTATACCAGACAACGGTGCCGCCAACGGACACCTCTCTGAACCTCAATCAACGGTAATAGGCTCCGGTGGTGGCGGAGCGAGCCTGGCGAGCTCCACAAGGGTGGCCTCGATCGCAAGGCTGGGGTTTGCATTACGCGCCAGCGCGCCGGGCGTTACCGCGCAACGGTGGATCGCAGCAACCAGCGCCCCGTCGTCCGGCTCCGAGGCCGCTGCCCACCTTCCCACCTCGGTCGTCAAGTCGAGGTTGGCGATTGCGCCGGGCGCCCTCCGGCGCGCCGCCATCACATCCCGGTACCAGGAGGCGACCGTCCAGAGGGCCTCATTGAGGACCTCGTTCTCGAGGCGCCGCAACTCGCGCTTGTGACGTTTGACCAGCGATGCGCGAGCCGATGCGGTACCGCGACCTTCGCCCATTGCGGCCGCGAGGTCGACGACTTCCTGTTTTTGACGCTCGCTGCGCTCTTTGACCGCCGTGGCGGCTTCGGTCACGATCTCAGCAGCAGCATCGAGAGCCTCGAGCGAGGAGGTCAGGCGCGCCGGAACGCCCGCGAATGAGCGGTGCCGGCTCTGCGCTTCTGGTTCAAGCGCAAACGACCGTGCGCGATTGATGTCCCCGTCTGCGATGCGGGCTGCCAGCCGTGCTACCGATGCCTCCGCGCCTTCCGCCTCGAGGATCTCCTGGATCGCCTCGCAGGGCACGCGCTGGAAGTGCACTACCCGGCAGCGTGAGCGCACGGTTTCGAGAAGCTCGTCCTCCTGATCACACACGAGGATGATGATTGTGTCCTCCGGCGGCTCTTCGAGCGTCTTGAGGAGCGCGTTCTGAGCCGAGGGGTGCATACGCTCGGCCTCCTCGATCACGAAAACCTTGCGCCGGCCCTCGAACGGCGAACGCGCCGCTTCCGGAATCACACCCGTGCGGATCGTCTCGACCAGGATCATCTGTCCTTCCGGGGCGAACTGGTGCAGATCGGGATGGCGGCCCGTGATGATCCTTGTGCAGGTCGAGCACACGCCGCATCCGACATCGGGCAGCTCGGGGCAGTTGAAAGCCGCCGCCATCGCCAGTGCTGTGGCTCGTTTCCCAGATCCGGTTGGGCCCAGCAGCAACCACGCGTGCGGGACATTGATTGAGGAGGGGATATGGGGTGCTCCAGACAGGTGCAAGACATCCCACACTGTGGTGTAGGACGACGTGCCGTCCTGGATATCCGAACTCATCGCGGAAGCGGCGAAGTTCGCCCCGCAGGCGGCGCCACAGCCGGGGGAGGGGCAAGCCCTTCACTGCTTCGCTGCTCGTACACCGCCACGACCTCAGCATGCACCTCCGACTTCGACCGCGCCGCATCGAGGACGACGAAGCGGGCGGGAAACTCCCGCGCCAGTTGGACATAGGCTGCCCCAACCCGATCGTGGAAACCGTCCCCTTCCCTTTCGATGCGGTCGTGGTCGTCGGAGACCCGTCGGAGGCCGGCTCCGGCGTCCATCTGCATATAGAGAACAAGGTCCGGCAACAGGCCGCCGGTCGCCCACTCGTTGAGCCGATAGATCTGGTCGAGCCCCAAGCCGCGGGCCACCCCCTGGTAGGCAAGTGAGGAGTCGACAAAACGATCTGAGACGACGATCTTCCCGGCCTCCAACGCAGGCCTGATGATCTCGGCCACATGCTGGGCACGATCCGCGGTGTAGAGCAGCGCCTCGGTCCGAGCATCCATCCCGGGCAACTCGGGGTCCAGGACGACATCCCGGATGCGGCGGCCGACGGTCGTGCTGCCGGGCTCGAAGGTGGTGACGACATCCTCGCCCCTGGCGCGCAACCAGGCGACGAACGCCTCCATCTGAGTCGTTTTCCCGGCGCCTTCCCCGCCCTCGAAAACAACGAAATAGCCCTTCGGATGCTCGGGGACCGGCTGCTCAGCGGCGCGGCGCTCCCAGATCGCCCTCATCGACAGGATTCCTCCGCCGAAGGCAAGAACGCCCGCCAGCCAGAGGGTGGTACGGCTTCCGGGAAGGTCCAACACGCGCGTTCCGAAGTCGATCTGGTGATCCCCGATGGCAGCCGCCGCGAAGGGAAAAAGCCCTAAGCCGATGAGCAGGCCAACCCGCATGAGCGTGTATACCGCGCTGAAGGTCCGGCCCCTGAGCTCGTCCTCGACCGCCTCTTGAATCAAGGTGTAGCCGGTTGAATAGCCGACTCCCCCGAAAAAGCCGAGAGTGGCAGCCACGGGCAACGCCTGGTCGAGGCTGCCCAGCCCGCCGAGAACTATGAGGCCCAGGGCGGCGAGAAGTATGGCGGACGAGAAGAGGACGTCCTTGCGGACGATCCGGCCCAGACCTGCTGCCGCGAGAAGCCCGGTGATCATGCCCGTGCCGAAGAACCCGGTGAAGAAAGCGAATCCTCTCTGTCCCGCACCGAGCGCCTGCTCCACGAAAGCAACTCCCAGGGAGAAGACTCCGCCGGCCGCAGTGAAGGTGAAAGTGATCCCGATGAGCCACGGCCGCACCTGCTCGTGGGTGCGCAGGAATCTGAAGCCTTCGATGAGATCACGCTTTGCACCGCTGAGGTCGAGCGGTTCAGATGAGCGCTTATTGAGAGGGATGGCCAGGGTGGAGATCATCACCGCCGAAAACACAAAGGTGAGCGAGTCGACCCACAACGCAAGCGACTCCTCGCTCCCTTGCAGGCCGGCGAGCACGGGCACCCTGGCGGTCAACCACAAACCGAAGGTCGTGAGCGACGCGAACAACCCGGCGGCGAGCGGCCACGGACCGTATACGGCCATGAGCGTTAGTGAGTTGGCATGCGGGAGGTTGCCGGGTGAGACGAAGTGCGGAAGCGACGCGTCCTTTGCGGGGCCCCAGATGAGCGCAAGGCTCTCGAGAATCACCGACACGATGAGCAGATAGACGAGCGCCTCGACGAAGGGCAACGAAAAGATGAGGGCGGCTCGCACGATGTCGGCGATGACCATGGTGCGTTTTCGGTTCCAGCGATCTGCGATGACGCCGGCTACGGGGCCTATTACGAAGCCCGGAAGCACCCGCGCGGTCATGACGGCGCCGACCCCTGCATAGCCGCCCAGTCGTTGGGCAAAGATGGCTATCGCAATGACCCCGATCCAGTCGCCGAGGCTGGAGATGGTTTGCGCCAGGAAGAACCGCAGAAAATTGCCATTCTTGAGCAGGGTCAGGTAGGTGAGCTGCTCCTCGGAGCCGAGGACCCGGAGGTCCGGGCGTTGTGGTGCGGGTTGGATATGGGCCTCCTAGTCCGGCGCGTCCCCCACATAGTAAAGAAACAGGGCGACCGGAGGGTGGAGGGTCGGTTGACCGGAGCCTCCGGCGCGCCGAAACAGGGTCCGTCGCGCAGGAGACGGCGCGCCGCGGGCTAGCTCTTTGTCGGGGCCGGCTTGGCCGTTCGCCTTCGTGACGTCTTGGACGCGGACTTCGCCGTTGTCTTCTTCCTGGGGCTCTTCTTTATGTGCTTGCACTCCGGATAGTTGGAGCATCCCGTGAAGGGGCCGAAGCGGCCGCGCTTTTCGACCAGCGGGGAGCCGCATTCGGGACAGGTCTCGCCGGTCTCCTTGGGAGGCTCCTTCTTGATGTGCTTGCACTCGGGATAGTTGGAGCATCCGATGAAGGGGCCGTAGCGGCCGGTCCTCACGACGAGCTCGGCCCCGCAGTCGGGGCACGGCTCCCCGGTGCCCTCCGGGTCGGGCAAGGGATTACCCTCCTCGTCGAGCTGCTGAGACCATTTGCAGTCGTCGGGCCAGCCGGTGCACGACAGGAACCACAGCCCGTGCTTGCCGAATTTCTTGACGACGGGGCGTCCGCACTCAGGACATTCTTGGTCGGTGGGGCGCTCGGGCCGCGTCATCTTGTCCTTCTGTTCCTCTAGACGCGCTCCGAAGGACTCGAAAAACGCCCGCACGACCGGAACCATCTGCTTCGCGCCCTCGGCGATATGGTCGAGATCTTCCTCCATTCGGGCGGTAAAGTCCACATCGACCACCTCCGAGAAGTGCGCCTCGAGCAGCTCGCAGACAACTTCTCCGCGCGCCGTCGGAAAGAGGCGCCGGCTCTCGCTGCGCACATACTCCCGATCGTTGAGCACCTTCACGGTGGCTGAATAGGTCGATGGACGTCCGATGCCGACGCGTTCCATCTCGCGCACCAGGGTTGCCTCGGTGAATCGCGGAGGGGGCTGCGTGAAGTGCTGAGCGGTGTCGAGTGACCTGAGCTCGAGCAGGTCACCCTCGCTTACATCGGGCAAGGTGCGCACGACCTCGTCGGGATCGTCGTCACCCCGCTCGAGATAGACACGCATATAGCCGTCGAACTTGACCACCTGACCCGTTGCCCTGAAGGGCACGTCATTCGACTCGATGTCGACCGTGGTCGCGTCGTAGATCGCATCCGCCATCTGGCACGCGACCGTTCGTTGCCAGATCATCTCGTAGAGAGTGCGCTGATCTTCACTCAGTCCCCGCGGCATGTCGGCCGGCGCCTTCAAGACCACGGCGGGACGAATGGCCTCATGGGCTTCCTGCGCCCCTTTGGTCTTGGCCGTGAACTCCCGTGGTTGGTGATAGCCCGCGCCGAACTTCTCCCCCACCAGCGTTCCGATTTCGGCCCGGGCATCCGCGGACAGGTTGGTGGAATCCGTTCGCATGTAGGTGATGTGCCCGGCCTCATAGAGGCCTTGCGCCAGCTTCATGGTCTTCCATGTAGGCCAACCCATATCGCTGGAGGCGGCCTGCTGAAGTGTGGACGTCTTGAAGGGAGCTGGAGGCTTGCGCGTCCGTTCACTCTTCTTGACCCGGACGACCGACCACGGCCCGGGGCGGGCTCTGTCACCGACATCGGCGGCCGCCGTCCCGTTCCCGAGCGAGTACTTCTCCTTTTCTCCAACCGGGTGGACCGCCTGCAGTGTTGCGTCTTGGCCGGTGGCAAGCGTCGCCGTGAGGTCCCAGTACTCGACTGGCTTGAAGGCGCGTATCGCGCGCTCCCGCTCGACCACCAGGTGTAGAGCGGCGCTCTGCACGCGTCCCGCCGATAGGTTCGGCCCCACCGCGCGCCATAGAAGGGGTGACAGTTTGTAGCCGACGATGCGATCGACGGCGCGCCGGGCCTGCTGAGCATCGACGAGATCCATGTCGAGGGTCCGTGGGGAAGCAAAGGCGCTTGTGACCGCCTTCTTGGTGATCTCGTTGAATGCCACCCTGCGGGTCTTTTCGGGCTTCAAGCGCACCAGCTCGGCCACGTGCCAGGCGATTGCCTCGCCCTCCCGGTCGGGGTCGGGGGCCAGCCAGACGGTGTCGGCCTTCTTGGCGGCCGCCCGTATGGCCGCAACGGCTTTCTTGGCCGAGGCGCGGCTTATCGGCTCGTACGAGAGCTTGACCCCGCCGTTGATTTCGACGGCGAAGCTGGACTTGGGCAGGTCTCTGACATGCCCCATGGAGGCCAGGACCTGGTAATCGTTACCCATGTACTTCTCGATGGTCTTCGCCTTTGCAGGCGACTCCACAACGACTAGATTCTTAGCCACACGTATCCCTGATCCTCAGCCACCTGTCTCCCTGGTGCCGCCACTCCGCTTGCGAGCACCGTCTCACTCCTGCCATATCCACCCCTCCAACGCCTCCTGCCTCCACGTTGTTCCCCGGCCGGTCTCCGGTTGTTGGTTGCCGCCATTGTCGTCCGACCCCGCCGAGACCTTGAGGCACGTCGGCCAAGTCACCGCAATCTGGTCCCGGCAGCAAGTGCCGCGTCGGGCAAATCCCCGGCGCGTACTCATGACATGAACCACGAGTAGGGCCCACCTCCGGCTAGCATCGGTCGCCATGGAAGCTCTCACCCACTTTATGGCAGACCTCGTTGCCAGTTACGGCTACACCGCCACCTTCCTGTTGATGCTCGCGGAGTCTGCCTGTATTCCTTTCCCGAGCGAGGTAACCATGGTCGTGGCCGGTTTCTACGCCGCTTCGGGCCAACTCGATTTCTTCTGGGTCGGCGCCGCCGGGGTGTTTGGCAACCTCGTCGGCTCGTGGCTCGCCTATGCACTTGGGCGGACCACCGGCCGCACTCTGCTCGATCGCTATGGAAAATATATCCTTATCAGAGCACACGACATCGACCGGGCGGAGGTGTGGTGGGAAAGGTACGGCGAGGCGGCCACCTTCGCCAGCCGCCTCCTTCCTGTGATACGCACCTTCATCTCGCTTCCGGCGGGGATTGCCCGCATGCCCTTCGGAAAGTTCACGCTCTACACCTTCTTGGGGTGCATCCCCTGGACCTACGCTCTCGCCTATCTCGGGGTCGTGGTCCAGGGCAACTACAGCAAGGTCATGGCCTACTTCGACGTGCCCACGCTGATTATCGGCCTTGCGCTGGTGGGGGGGGCCTGCGTGTGGTTCCTGCGCCGAAGGAGGCTGCGCCGGGCAGGCAACGGCTGAGGCGCGGGTCCCCCCCTGCCCTCTTGCCCCGGCAGCAGCGCCGGTCCTAGGCGAGGCCGATCTCGGGAGCGACGGACTGCAGCCCGGAGATCGAAACGCCGATGAAGTCCTCCATCGTCAAGCCGATGGAGGATTCCACGTTTCGGATCTCCTCACGCTCAACTCCGGGAGCGAAGGATTTCTCCTTGAGTTTCTTCTTGACCGACTTGATCGACATCCCGGCTGTCTTGTCCGGCCGTACCAGTGCGGCCGCCACGAGCAATCCGGCTACCGCGTCCGCGTGCACAATCGCCCTGGACATGAGATCTGTCCGGTTCTGCTCGAAGCGGTGTCCAAGGATGGCGTTCAGAACCTCCTCGTCCATGAACCCTTCATCCCGCAGCCATTCCACCGTCTGAAGCCCGTGCCGCTCGAGATCTTCTTGGGTCCGGTCGTAATCGAGGTCGTGCCACAGACCGACGAGCCCCCAACGATCTGGGTCTGCCCCTAAGCGATCCGCCAAGGCTCTCATCACCCCCTCGACGGATATCAGATGCCGGACGGTTATTTCTTTGTCGGTGTACTTGTCGACCAGAGCGCGCGCCTCCGGGCGCTCCACGCCGCTATTCCTCTCCGGCCAGCGCCAGACGGAGATCGTGCTCGGCCTCCAGCGCAGCAACAGCAAGCACCTCGTCTCCGGCCTCCAGGCCGGTTTCGTCGCGGGGAGTTATGACGTGGCGATCTCTAACGACCGCAACCAGAGTGCAGTCGGGTGGGATCGTCAGGTCCTGGACCGTCTTGCCGCTGGCCGGAGAGCCGTCGGCAAGCCGGGTCTCGAACAGAGCGATCTTTCCCTGCTCGAACTTTAGGAGACGGACTAGATCTCCTACCGAAACCGCTTCCTCCACCAAGGAGGTCAGGAGGTGCGGCGTGCTCACCGACAGGTCGACTCCCCACGACTCGGTGAACATCCACTCGTTGTCTGGATGGTTGACGCGGGCGACGACCCTGGGAACGGCGAACTCCTGCTTGGCGAGCAGAGAGATCACGAGGTTGTCCTCGTCGTCGCCTGTGGCGGCTATGGCAAATTCGCAACTGGACAAGACCGCCTCATCAAGGGTGTGGAGCTCGCAGGCGTCGCCCACCACCCAGTTGAAGCCATACTCGGCCGACAGGCCCTCGACCAACTCGCTGTTCTGCTCGATGACCACAACATCGTGTCCCCTGGACATGAGGTCCTTGGCCACGAAGCGGCCAACGACCCCGGCTCCCGCCACTGCAATTCGAATGGAGGCCGCCGTCATCTCCCAGACCTCGCCTGCTCGAGATCCGCAATGAGCTCTGAAGCCACATTGCGGCCGGTCGAGATATGGAGGATGTCACCCTCTTGGATCGTGAACTCCTTGTCGGGCACTCGCGGGACGCCGAAACGGCTGACGGCAACGATTCTCCTGACACCTTCGGCCTCGAGACTCAGCGCAGGCCGGCCGACCTCACCCGGAGGAGCCGGCAGGGCCATGACGACGACTTCCCCGTTGTCGAAGGTGTGCTCGACCGGAGCCTCGCCGGGAAGCAGGGACCTTAGGGCCTGGTCCGTCGTCCATCGGACCGTTGCAACGGTCTCGATGCCGAGCCGCTGATAGACCTGCGCGCGCCGGGGATCGTAGATACGAGCCACGACCTTCCCGATCCGGTAGTGCTCCTTGGCGACGCGAGCGGACACGATGTTGGAGTTGTCCCCGCTCGTAACCGCCGCAAAGGCAGAAGCTTCTTCGATGCCGGCCTCCTCCAAGGCTCCCTGGTCGAAGACGAAGCCCACGACCCGCTTGCCGGAAAACTTCGTGTGCAACTTCCCGAACGCCTTGCGGTTCTTGTCGACCACCGCAACGGAGTGCCCCAGACGGTCGAGGTTTCCCGCCAGGGCGGAGCCGACCCTTCCACAGCCGGCGATCACGACATGCATTTCCATCCGCTCCCTTAGACTGGGCGAGTGTCCGGCCGATACTCCCATACTTCCCCTCGAAGGCGATGTTCGACAGACTGATCAAGAGACTCACCCAGGCACCTGAAACCACCAGGGCAACGAACCTTCAAGCGTGGGCCGAAACCATCCCTGAGACGATTCGGATCAAGGACATCGCGCCCCGGTGCGGGTGCAGGGCGGTCGGCGTGATCCAGAAGATCCGAATAGATCCGCGTACCGGCACGGGCTGTGTAGAGGTCACGCTGGACGATGGAACCGGCAAGCTCGTGGCCAAGTGGCTTGGACGGAGCAAGCTGAACGGCATTGCGCTCGGCAAGGGCCTGGAGGTCGAGGCCACAGCGGGCGGTGACCCCGGCGAGGAGTTGGTTGTGCTCAACCCGAGTTACCGCCTGATGCCGGGCCCGGACGGAGGATAAGCCCTTCTCGTATGGGCACAACCGCTGAAGCTTTAAAGCGTCTGTTCGTCGGCAGCCCCAAGTCATCGGGCGAGCTGGAGCACACGCTGCTCCCCAAGGTGATAGCCCTCCCGGTGTTCTCATCGGACCCCCTTTCCTCCAACGCTTATGCGACGCAGGAGGCGTTGTTGGTGCTTGCCCTGGCGGGCTCGGCGGGACTGGCTCTCATCCTTCCCATCTCAATCGCGGTAGCCACGCTTTTGGTGATCGTCGTGACCTCCTACCGGCAGACGGTGCGCGCTTACCCCATGGGCGGCGGTGCCTATCGTGTGGCGCATGAGAACCTCGGCATGTACCCCGGCCTCCTGGCCGCGTCCGCCCTCCTGATCGACTACATCTTGACGGTTGCCGTCTCCATCACGGCAGGAGTCGAAGCGATCACCTCGGTCTCGGAAGCTCTCCACGAGCACAGGCTCGTACTTGCCTTTCTCTTCATCGCTTTCGTCACCTTGGTGAACCTCCGCGGTGTCAGAGAATCGGGGACCCTGTTCGCCATCCCGACTTACGGATTCGTCCTGTCGATCTACTTGATGATCGGCACTGGGATCGTCAGGTGTGTCGGGGGATGCCCCCTTGCCGAAAGTGCGGGCAGAGAATTGCCCGTCACTGCAGCGTTGGGCCCGCTGCTCGTCCTCAAGGCCTTTGCCGCCGGAACCACCGCACTTACGGGTGTCGAGGCCATCGCAGATGGAGTCCCGGCGTTTCGGTACCCGCAGTCAAAGAACGCTGCCACCACGCTCACGGCCATGGCGGCGCTCTCGATATCCATGTTCCTCGGCATCTCCTGGCTTGCCGACCATACGGGGGTGATCTACACGGCCAGTCCAGTGGGACAACGCTCTGTCGTTGCCCAGGTTGCCCTTGCGGTCTTTGGAGGCGGTCCCCTTTTTTTCGTGATCCAGACCATGTCGGCTGCCATCCTCATCTTGGCCGCCAACACCGCCTATCAGGACTTCCCGAGGTTGTCGTCCATCCTTGCGCAGGATCGGTACATGCCCCGTCAATTCATGAACCGGGGAGATCGACTCGTTTTTTCCAACGGGATCGTCATCCTGGCGCTGCTTGCAGCAATGCTCATCTACATCTTCGATGCGAACCTCACGAGACTCATTCAGCTTTATCTCGTGGGAGTGTTTATTTCATTCACCTTGTCGCAGACGGGCATGGTGGTCCGAGGCAAACGGCTGAAACCGCCCGGGTGGAGGCACACGGCAATGATCAGCGGCTTCGGTGCCTTCGTCACCGGGGCGGTTCTCATAGTCATCACCTATACGAAGTTCCCCGATGGTGCGTGGGTCGTCATCGCTGCGATTCCCTTCGCCATCTACGGCATGCGTTCGGTCAATCGCCACTACCAGGAGGTCGGTAAAGAACTCAGGCGGCCGGACCGCAGGCCCGCAGACCGCCGTCCCGGGAACCAGCACATGGTCATACTTGCAGACGGGGTAAATGTGGCCACTGCACGGGCAGTTGGATACGCTTCCTCCGTTGATTCTCCGGACCTCGAGGCGGTGACCTTCAACCCAAGCTCTTCTGAAGCTTGGAGAAGAGCCATGCCCGACATCCCGCTGCACGTCATAAGGCCCGGCGCCTCCCGGACGGAATCTCTGCGCAAGTACCTGAGAGCCAAACGTCGTGAGCTGACTCCGAATGACTTTCTTACCCTGGTCGTCCCCGAGGTGCTGGGGTCAAGGAGTTTACTCGAGGTGCTGAAGCACCCGAGGCTTACGCGCCTCAAGGCGTCGCTGCTCGACGAGCCGAATGTCCAGGTGATGGATCTTCCGATGACGCAGGACAAGGGCGATCACCCGTCGCTTGAAATCCACGAACCCCTGCGTAACTACGTCTGCGTTTTGGTTTCCGGCGTCCACAATGCAACGCTTCAGGCGATGGAGTTCGCAGAAACGCTCCGGCCAACCGATATAAGAGCGATCAATTTCGGGCTGGACCCCAAAGCCAGTGAGCGGTTGGGGGACCAATGGCTCGAGCACGGGATCGAGCACCCCCTCGAGATAGAGGACTCTCCCTTCAGGGACATCGGGTCGTCACTCACCCACTACGTAAGACAGTTCAGAGCCGACGGCACCAAACGAGTGGTCACTATCATCATCCCGGAATTCATCACCCCGAAACGCAGGCATCGGCTGCTTCACAACCAGACGGCGTTGACGGTCAAGGGGCGAATGCTGCTGGAAGAGGGTGTGGTCGTGGTGAGCGTTCCGTACCACCTCCACGTCCGACCCACGGCCCCATGAGAGAGAGAGAGAGAGATGGAAGCTGTTTGCCCCCTCCCACGTAAAGAGCCTCAGACGGCTGCCGGAACCTTCTCCGTTTCCGACCTCGGCTCGTCCTCGCCGAAATCGGCTTCCTCCTGACGGGACGACATGTAGATCGATCCGATCAGGATCGCAAGCCCCACCACGGTGACGATGGCACGGAGGGCGTTGTTCCCGCCGTCCACCGCGGTGACAATCGAGGCCGCCACCAAGAGTGCTACGAGGTTCATGACCTTGATGAGCGGGTTCAGCGCCGGGCCGGCGGTGTCCTTGAACGGGTCACCGACAGTGTCACCGATGACTCCGGCCTCGTGCGCCGGCGAGTTCTTGCCTCCGTAGAGGCCGTCCTCGATCGTCTTCTTGGCGTTGTCCCATGCGCCGCCGGAGTTCGCCAGCATCACCGCGAGCAGCTGGCCGGAGACGATCGCGCCGGCGAGGTAAGCGCCCAGCGCTATTGCCCCGAAGGCGAACCCAACCACGATGGGGGTAAGGATTGCCAGGATCCCGGGGGTAATCAGCTCACGCAGCGACACCTTGGTGCATATGTCGACCACGCGCGCATAGTCGGGCTTGACCGAGTAGTCCATGATCCCCGGGTTGTTGGCGAACTGGTTTCGTACTTCCATTACGACTGTTCCTGCCGCCCGCCCAACGGCGCGAATGGTGAGCGAAGCGAACAACCAGGGGACCCCGGCGCCAATCAACAACCCGACGAGCACGTTCGGAGCAGAGATGTCGATGGGCTGGTTACCCACGATGTCTTGGAAAGAACCGAACAGTGAGGTTGCCGCCAACACTGCCGTAGCGATGGCGAGACCCTTTGTTATGGCTTTGGTCGTGTTGCCGACCGCATCGAGGTCGGCCATGGTCTGGTCGGCCTGCTCTCCGAGGCCACCGGCCATCTCCGCGACCCCGTGGGCGTTGTCCGAAATGGGCCCGTAAGTGTCCATCGACACGATGACCCCGACGGTCGTGAGCATTCCCATACCTGCGAGTGCAATGTAGTAAAGCGACAGGTCCGCGTTTCCACCGCCGAGAAGGAAGGCGGCAAAGATCGCCGTCGCGATGGTGAGCATCGCGTAGACGGTGGATTCCATACCGATAGCGAAGCCGGAGATCAGAGTGGTGGCCGGCCCCGTGCGCGTGGATCGCGCAACCTCTTTAACGGGTTTGCGCTCGGTCGAGGTGTAGTACTCGGTGAGGAAGTGAATGGCGGCCGCAAGCACCAGGCCGATAACAACCGCAAAGAACGTCTTGATGTCATCGACGTAGAACACCGACACGAAGAAGACTGCGACAGCAGAGGCAACTCCTGAAAGGACGAAACCCCGGTTGATCGCCTTCATTCCGTGCTCGGTCTCGCTGCGCGGCTTAACCGCCTCGATCCCGATGATGGAGGTAATGACACCAATCGCCCGCACGAACAGGGGAAAGAGCACGGCGGCCACGACGGAGTCCGTTCCCTGGTAGGCGACGAAACCAAGGATCAAGGCAGCCACGAGGGTGACCTCGTAAGACTCGAAGAGGTCGGCCGCCATGCCGGCGCAATCGCCCACGTTGTCGCCGACGTTGTCGGCAATCGTGGCGGCGTTGCGGGGGTCGTCCTCGGGGATGTTCTGCTCCACTTTCCCGACGAGATCGGCGCCCACGTCGGCAGCTTTGGTGAAGATTCCGCCGCCGACCCGCATGAACATTGCCAGGAGGGCACCACCAAAGCCGAAGCCGAACAGCACCAGGGGTGCATTACCCTTGTAGATGATGAAGATCAGTGTTGCGCCGAACAGGCCCAAGCCGACCGTGAACATGCCGGCGACGCCCCCGGCCCGAAATGCGATCGACATCGACTCGCGCAGGCTGCGGCGGGCCGCACTCGCAACCCTGACGTTGGCGCGCACCGCAAGGCCCATACCGACGTAACCGATCACAGCGGAGAAGACCGCACCGAGCAGGAAGGCAACCGACCGCGCGATCCGGATACCCAGTGAAGGGGCCTCCAGCAGCAGCAGCACGCCGGTGAGCACGACCACGAAGTAAGACAACGTTTTGAACTGACGCGTCAAGTAGGCGTTCGCGCCCTCACGGATCGCGAGAGAGATCTCCTTCATTCGGTCGGTGCCCTCGTCCTTGGCGAGCACGCCCCGTACGAGCATGAAGGCGTAGGCGAGCGCCCCCAGTGAGATCGCCAGGATGACGTAGAGCATGATGTTCTCGAAGCCGCTCAGCGTTGGAAGATCGAGACTGGTCGACTCCCCCGCAGCAAGTACTGAGTTTGTGCCCCTCATCTAAGTCCTTCCCTCGACGACTTTGTCTTCTCGTTTCACAAAAATCTGGTTCGCAATCTTTTCCCCCACGGTTCGCTCGTGTCCGTCGACCGTGAGCACGAGCGGCCCGTCAAAGGGATGCTTCTCGCGCACCTCCACCTCGACGCCGGGGCGGAGTCCCATCTGATCCAGAAACTCGATCACCTGCGGGTCGGTGGAACCTGGGACCGCCACATAAGCGACGTCCCCGGGCTCGAGAGCGTAGAGCGGCGGCATCTCCGGTATGTCGACGGCCTGCCGGGCCGGAATGGGGAAACCATGGGGGCACGAGGCCGGACGATCGAGCGCCAGATAGAGGCGATCCTCGACCTCCTGAGGCAGCTCGTGCTCGAAGCTCGACGCAAACAGATCGGCCTCGTTCCACGCGTAGCCGAGCATGTCGGCAAGGAATCGCTCGACTATCCGATGCCTTCTTATGGCCGCAACAGCCGCTTCCCGACCGGGACGAGTGAGCTCTACCCCCCTGTAGGGGTTGTGATCCAGCAGGCCCCGCTCGGCCAGCCGCTTGACCAGGGCGGTCACGGTTCCCGGTGCGACCTTCAGGGCGTCTGCCAGAGCGCCTGTATGCACCCGGGCGCCGTCTTTGCTCCGGCGATAGATCGCCTTGAGCAGCTCTGAATCGGACTTCGATATCGTTGTGGTCATATTTTGAGGGCACCCTACCTTGGTTTCGCCCTGCGAAAACCCAAGTTTGCCATACCCTCAATATCTGTGATGTAGCGGCGCCGGAGGAGGAGGCCCGCCGCCTGCGGGGGACTACCTCTAACGCTTGACCACCAGTTGGGTCGTCATGCCTCCGCCGTCACGGGGGATGAAGTCACACTCATCCACCAGGCTGTTCAAAAGCCTCAACGACATCGCCACACGCGAAGCGAAACCCTGGCTGTCGAACAGGTCATGGGCGGCCGGGTCGGCCGAGTCGCCCCCGCGATCCTGCACCAGGACGGTAAGCGCTTCGTCGTTGGATGTGTACTTGACGGTCACGGGCTGTTCGGAGCCCGCCTCCTCGTTTGCAAGGACGGCGTTCGCGCACGCCTCGGACACGGCAATCTTGAGCTCCTCCACCGCGTCCTCGTCCAGTCCCGATGTGCGGGCCAGAGAGGCAAGCGTGAGCCGGACCACCCCCACATACGCCGATCGGGGGGGTATCTCGAGCTCGACCGCCGTCATGAGGCCGCCTGCGGCGCCTCTTGGGTTGCCTCTTTCTCCGACGCATGGATCGGAAAGACGCGATCAAGGCCGGTAATCTCGAAGATCTTCAGGATCTTGTCCTGGGTGCAGATCAGCGACAAGGTTCCGTCGTTCGACTTGACTCGCTTGAGTGCTCCGACCAGCACCCCCAGCCCGGTCGAATCGAGGAAGTCGACTCCCTCGAGGTCCACAACTATGTGATACGAGCCCTCGGAAACGAGCTCGATAAGCCTTTCTCGGAGCTTGGGAGCGGTATAGACGTCGATCTCACCCCTGACCTGCACCACGGAATGAGAACCCACCTCTCTGACCTTTAGACCAAGCTCCACGTCCTACTCCTCGAGTCTGTCGTGACCGGCGGATGGATCCTACCGCCCGATAGCCCGTGCTCCGAGATCACCCCATGAGGCTGGCGGCGAAGTCCTCAGGTGAGAGCTCCCGGCCGGTCGCGGTTCTGACCAGCGCATCCCAGCGCAGCGACGCCCCGGGTGCGAAGAAGCGTTCCTGAAGCCAGCGGCCTGCGGCCGGCGCGCCGACGAGGTGGGCGTCGCCCTCCCGTTCGATCGCCGCCCGTAGCTGCGTCGCGAGCATCTCGCCCAGAAGGTAATTGTGGTAGTAGACCGGGGCGGTCGCAATATGGACCTTCGCCGCCCAATCGGGGGCGCGCCGATCCCGGGGGCGCCGGACAGACTGAAAGCGCTCGACCAGATCCCACCACAACACGTCGAGATCGGCGCCCGGATCCCGATAAAAAGCACGCTCGAAGTGCGCCATCACAAGAGCCCATCGAGTGAACAAGAGGCTCGCTGTGCTCGTCATGCGATGGAGCTCCTCCTCAATCTGCGCGATCACGCCCGGGCGGAGGGAAGCGACATCGACGAGCCAGCGCGGATCGCGAACCAGGCGTCCGGACATGATGGCCATGCCCTCCGTGACGAAGGTATGTGCGGGGCGCCGCAGCAGATAGGGCAGGGTCGGATCGATACAGACGTCGTAGGCCGCATGTCCGGACTCGTGCAGCATCACCTCGACCCAACGCGCCCCAGGCACGACGTTCGCAAGAATTCGCACGTCTTCCTTACGATCCATCTGGATGCAGAACGCATGCTGAGACTTGCCTGCACGCGGGAAGAGGTCACTCCGCGCCATCACGCCTCCCAGATCGATGCCCCAACGCCTGAAGCTCTCCTCAGCGAGACATGGCGCTTCGATGCCTGCGAAGTGCGCGTCCAGTGAGACTCCGTCGGCGGGGGGCACAGTCTGAAAGAAAGGGTCCGCATAGTGCCACGGCTCGACCTCGGTGGTGCCGAAACGGTTCGCAAGATGGTCGTCGAGCGAACCCTTCCATGCAAGGTAGGGCTCGCGCGTCAACTCCTCGAGGTGAGTCAAGTGCGCCCACAATCCCTCCTGCGTGAGGTCCTGAAGACTCAGCGACATCGAGTAGTAGTCGGAGAACCCTGCGGCGCGGGCCGCAGTGTTTCGGAGCCGTGCAAGCTTCCTCACGCGTTCGGCGACCATCGCCCCAATCTCCTTGGAGGCTTCCCACATCCGGCGTCGCTCGGCGACGTCATCGGAGCGTTCCAGCACCTCCCGGATGTCGTTGTCCGAGACCTCAGTCTCACCGAGCTGCGGCCGGTGCGAGGCGAAGTCCGACGCGATCGAGCTTGACAGCGTGACGATTCTGGAGCGGAGGTCGTCGTCTACCTGATTGCCGAGAAGGGACTGCCGCACGACTTCGAGCTGGCGCCTCAGGACGCTTTCCCGGCCGTCCGCCTCGAGCTGCCTATCGACTTCTCTCAACGCCGCCGCATCACCCTTCGCGCGTCGAAGGGCGAGCTCCAGCTCGGCGCTGCGCGCCTCGTTCTCGGGTGTGGCATACGTGGCGGCATCCCAATAGGCCCTGTGGAAGCGGGTCTCGAGATCCTGGAAACTCCGCTCCAGCCGCCCGACTAGTCCAGCCGCGGTCGAGTCGTCCATGTCACCGCATTATTGGGCCCCGAGGGGGTCGGCGGCTCCAAAAATACGCAAGCCTCTATGCGCACCAGTGGCTTCAGCGACGCGGCGAGACCAGCTCGAAGTGCCACGGTTCGTTCGGCAACGGCCGGTGAAGCGGCAGCTGGAGGCGGTCGATCAACCGAACCGCCGCGTCCATGTCCCCACCGAGGTCGACCGCCAACCCACGTTGATGCATGGAGTCACCCGGACGCGCGACCCAATCGTCGGCGCGCTCCGGATCCCCGTATTTCTCGAGCGCCTCCTGCCACAACACCGCTTGCCGTTCGGGGCTCCGGTAGCCGGAGTTGAGCCAGACCGAGCCGTCGGCGGCCTCGATCAGCCGGTCGAGCGCATCCCCCAGCAGGGGATGGAGACCTCCTGCGTCCACCGTCGGGGGGGCCGGCGCAAGGGCGGAAGGATCGAGCACCGCCCGCGCCTCCGCCGTCGCGTCATTTAGAGCCACCCGGACCTGCACGGAGGTCGCACCCGGCTCACACCAGCACCGGAGCAGGCGGGCGCCGTTGCTCCGAGCGAACCGGCGCGCCACCGCCTCGTGAGACGCCCGGCCGTAAGGACCCGACTCGGCTACAGCTGCGAGCGCCGCCGCGTCGGCGGCCAGTTGGGCGCGCGCCCGGAGCGACGCGGCGGTGGACAACCGGCCCGCATAGCCGCCGAAGATCAGGGCGAGCGCGACGGCGACGCAGCTCACAAGAACGGTCACGGAAGCTCGATCCGCATGGTCGCGTCGGCATGGAGCTCGATCGAGCTGAACAGCATGCCCACCAAGGGAGTCCTGCCGCCCGGCCGCAGGGTGAGGCGAACGGTCAAAGGTTCCCCAGCGCTGCGGGCGGCGCCGCTTGGGGCGACGAACACCTCGGCCTCCTCGATCCCGGCGCGCGCGACGGCGCGC